>NZ_JARAMO010000190.1:0-31132 GCF_028807275.1 Mameliella sp. AT18 | reverse complement strand
AGCGGCACAAATCCGTGACAGGTCCACTTGGAAGAACATCCCCGAGTACCACAAGGAGTGCGCTTGGACCACGGTGCCTTGCAATCACTGTGGAACCGGAATTCGAGCGCATCGATCTTGGGACAATCCGCCTAAATTCTGTGACGGCTGCAAATCACGCTTCAAAACCAAGTCGGAAACCTGCACACACTGCTCAAAGTCTTTTGAAATCCCAACCGGCACACAAATCCGTTGCGCTGAGAAAGGCTGGGAGCTGCCAAACAAATGCTCGGACTGCCGAGAGTTATTTAAGCACAAGCCGTTCTACACAAAAACGGAAGAGGATTGGCTCGGACGAACGGTCTTTCGCACCTATAACAAGCGCGGCGACTTGATCAGCGAGTCCCGCGACGAAGAAGATTGGCTCGGTCGAGATCGCAGACGACACAAAAGCAAACAAGGCACGACAACGGGGTTCACTCGCGATCGCGAAGACTGGCTAGGTCGTGAATACAAAGAAACCCGAGATACCAAGGGGAATCCAAAATCCAAAAGCCGCAAGAAAGAAGATTGGCTGGGCCGCGAATACGTTGAGAGCGAGAACGCTCGTGGCGAAAAATCATCCAAGACACGCAAAGAGACGGATTGGTTAGGCCGCCCGCGTAGGCGAACTGATTGAGCCTTTGCGGCTGTTCCGCCGTTCCCCTGTCTTTACCCGCCACACCCCTACTACGCCCTTGACGCTGTTGCGCGAGCCTATTTCCTGCCTCTCTTACTCATCCCCGAACCGGGATCGCCGTCGTGATCCCAACCACAATCGGGGGCGAGATGTCGGCGACCTTTCAGAAATCGGAATCGTCATCCCGCGGCGCGCGCATGCTGCGCACCGCGCTCGGTCCGGCCATTACGCGCTTCCTCGAAGAGCCCGGCATTGTCGAGGTGATGCTCAACCCGGACGGACGGCTCTGGGTCGACCGGCTGTCCGAAGGTCTTTCCGACACCGGCGAACTGGTCGCCCCCGCCGACGGTGAGCGGATCATCCGGCTCGTTGCCCACCATGTCGGCGCCGAGGTTCATGCCGGAAGCCCGCGTGTTTCCGCGGAATTGCCGGAAACCGGTGAACGCTTCGAAGGTCTTCTGCCGCCCGTTGTCGCGGCTCCGACCTTTGCCATCCGCAAGCCCGCCATCGCCGTCTTCTCCCTCGACGACTATGTCGCTGCCGGCATCATGCGATCGGATCAGGCCACCGCCCTGCGCGCCGCGGTCACCAGCCGCAAGAACATCCTGGTCGCCGGTGGCACCTCGACCGGCAAGACTACACTGACCAATGCCTTGCTCGCCGAGGTGGCGAAGAGCGCCGACCGCGTGGTCATCATCGAGGACACGCGGGAACTGCAATGCGCGGCGCCCAATCTCATCGCCATGCGCACCAAGGATGGCGTCGCAACGCTGTCCGATCTCGTCCGCTCATCCCTTCGCCTGCGCCCCGACCGCATTCCCATCGGAGAGGTGCGTGGACCCGAAGCGCTCGACCTCCTGAAGGCCTGGGGCACCGGTCATCCAGGTGGCATCGGCACCATCCACGCCGGCACGGCAATCGGAGCGCTGCGCCGTCTCGAACAACTGATTCAGGAAGTCGTCGTCACAGTTCCCCGCGCTCTGATCGCCGAGACCATCGATCTCGTTGCGGTACTCTCAGGCCGCGGTGCCAAACGCAGCCTTGCCGAACTCTCCACTGTCACCGGTCTGACGCCCGATGGCGACTATCGCCTGAGCCCAGCCACCCAGCCCTCGGAAGGAGCCATCGCATGATCCGCCCCACCTCCCGCCTTCGCCGCCGGATCGCCGGCGCTGCCACGACGTTTGTCCTCACCATGATGATGGCGCCGGCAGCCCGCGCGGCCGGTTCCTCCATGCCTTGGGAGGCGCCGCTGCAGTCGATCCTCGAATCCATCGAGGGACCAGTCGCCAAGATCATGGCGGTCATCATCATTATCATCACCGGGCTGACGCTCGCCTTCGGCGACACCTCGGGCGGCTTCCGGCGGCTGATCCAGATCGTCTTCGGCCTGTCGATCGCCTTCGCCGCCTCGAGCTTCTTTTTGTCCTTCTTCTCCTTCGGCGGCGGGGCGCTCATCTGATGAACGATGTTCCCGGCTTCGTCGTGCCCGTACATCGCGCCCTGACCGAGCCGATCCTGCTCGGCGGAGCGCCGCGCGCGATCGCAATCTTGAACGGCACCCTCGCGGCCGCCCTCGGCCTTGGGCTGCGCCTCTGGCTGGTCGGCCTTGTCCTGTGGGTCATCGGGCATGCCGCCGCCGTCTGGGCCGCGCGGCGCGACCCACTCTTCGCCGATGTCGGACGCCGGCACCTGCGCATTCCCTCCCATCTGAACGTCTGAGGTGCTGCATGATGAACCTTTCCGAATACCGTCGCACCTCGGCCCATCTCGCGGACTTCTTGCCGTGGGCGGCTTTGGTTGGCGAGGGCGTCGTCCTCAACAAGGATGGTTCCTTCCAGCGCACCGCACGCTTCCGCGGACCCGATCTCGACAGCGCCGTTCCGGCCGAGTTGGTGGCGGTTGCCGGGCGGCTCAACAACGCCTTCCGCCGTCTCGGTTCCGGCTGGGCGATCTTCGTCGAAGCCATGCGCGCTCCGGCACGTGAGTATCCGAAAAGTAGCTTCCCGGATCCGGCATCGGCGCTCGTCGATGCGGAACGAAAGGCAATGTTCGAGGAGGAAGGTGGACACTACGAGTCGCGCTACTACCTGACATTTCTCTATCTGCCGCCAGCGGAGGATGCGTCCCGTTCGGAACGGTTCCTCTACGAAGGGCGCGAACGGGGTGGCGAGGCCAATGCGCGGGAACAGCTTCAGGGCTTCATCGATCGAACCGCGCGCGTGCTGTCGCTACTCGACGGCTTCATGCCCGAATGCGTCTGGCTCGACGACGCCGAGACCCTGACTTATCTGCACGCGACCGTATCGACCAACCGGCACCGCGTTCGTGTGCCCGAGACGCCGATCTATCTCGATGCGCTGCTCGCAGATCAGCCGCTGACTGGCGGACTCGAGCCGATGTTGGGCAACGTTCATCTGCGCGTATTGACCATCGTCGGATTCCCGAGCACGACGACGCCCGGCATTCTCGACGAACTCAATCGGCTCGCCTTCCCCTATCGCTGGTCGACCCGCGCCATTTTGCTCGACAAGGTCGATGCCACCCGCCTTCTCACGCGCATCCGCCGGCAATGGTTCGCCAAGCGCAAATCGATCGCCGCCATCCTCAAGGAGGTGATGACCAACGAGGCGTCCGTTCTGGTCGACACCGATGCCGCCAACAAGGCCGCAGACGCCGACGAGGCCCTGCAGGAACTCGGCGCGGACATCGCCGGACAGGCCTATGTCACCGCGACGTTGACGGTGTGGGACGAGGACCCACGCATTGCCGACGAAAAGCTGCGGCTCGCCGAGAAGGTGATCCAGGGACGGGACTTCACGGCGATGCCGGAAACGGTCAACGCAGTGGAAGCCTGGATCGGCAGCCTTCCGGGCCATGTTTACGCCAATGTCCGGCAACCGCCGATCTCCACGCTCAATCTCGCCCACATGATCCCGCTCTCGGCGGTGTGGGCGGGGCCGGAGCGGGACGAGCACCTGGCAGCACCTCCCCTGCTCTTCGGTAAGACCGAAGGCTCGACCCCGTTCCGGTTTTCCCTTCACGTCGGCGATGTCGGCCACACCATGGTCGTCGGACCGACCGGCGCCGGGAAATCCGTATTGCTGGCACTGATGGCGCTGCAGTTCCGCCGCTACCAAGATGCCCAGATCTTCGCCTTCGATTTCGGTGGCTCGATCCGCGTCGCCACGCTCGCCATGGGCGGCGACTGGCACGATCTCGGCGGCGGATTGACGGATGGGATCGAGGACAGCGTCGCCCTGCAGCCGCTGGCGCGTATCCACAACGTCCCCGAACGTGCCTGGGCCGGCGACTGGATCGTCAACATCCTGCGCCGGGAAGGCGTGACGATCGATCCCCGGGCTCGGGAACATTTGTGGGCCGCCCTCACCTCGCTGGCCTCCGCACCTGTCGAGGAACGCACCATCACGGGGCTTTCGGTCCTGCTGCAGTCGCAGGACCTGAAGCGTGCCCTCCAGCCCTATTGCATCGGCGGTCCCTATGGGCGGTTGCTCGATGCGGAAAGCGAACGTCTCGGCACCGCACCAGTGCAGGCCTTCGAGACCGAGGATTTGATCGGGACCGATGCGGCGCTCGCCGTCCTCGCCTATCTCTTCCACCGTATCGAGGCTCAACTCGACGGCCGGCCGACCCTGTTGATCATCGACGAGGGCTGGCTCGCGCTAGACGACGAGGGTTTCGCCGGTCAACTGCGTGAATGGCTGAAGACATTGAGGAAGAAGAACGCTTCAGTCGTCTTCGCCACGCAGTCGCTCTCCGACATCGACAACTCGCCAATCGCGCCGGCGATCATTGAAAGCTGCCAGACTCGTATTCTGCTGCCGAACGAGCGCGCCATCGAACCGCAAATAACCGCGATCTACCGGCGCTTCGGCTTGAACGACCGGCAGATCGAGATCCTCGCCCGGGCAACTTCCAAGCGCGACTATTACTGCCAATCGCGTTCCGGCAACCGCCTGTTCGAGCTCGCCCTCGGTGAAGTCGCGCTCGCCTTCTGCGGCGCCTCCTCCAAAGCCGATCACGCCGCTCTCGAAAAACTCCTCGCCGAACATGGTCGCGATGGATTCACCGAGGCCTGGCTGCGCGCCCGCAACGCCGGCTGGGCGGCCGACCTCATCCCCACCCTCAACAACATGGAGACCCAGTCATGACCTTCCGTCGTACCCGCGCGGCCCTGATCGCCGCTTCCGTTCTGTCCCTGCCCGCCGCCCTGTCCCCGCTGACGGCGCCGCCCGCCTACGCGCTCTTCGGGTTCGGGGACATCGTCTACGACCCGACCAATCACGCCGAGAACATCATTCAGGCGGCTCGCGCGCTTGAGCAGATCAACAACCAGATCGCCTCGCTGCAGAACGAGGCGCAGATGCTCATCAATCAGGCCCGCAACCTCGCGAGCCTGCCTTATTCCGCGCTGCAGGAGCTTCAACAATCCGTTCAGCGCACGCAGCAGCTCTTGGGTGAGGCGCAGCGCATTGCATTCGATGTCCAGCAGATCGACCAAGCGTTTCAGACAACCTATGGCGATGCGCAGCTCTCGGCCTCCGACCAGGACCTGATCGCCGGGGCCCGCGAACGCTGGGAAAACACCGTCGCCGGTCTGCAGGACGCGATGCGCGTGCAGGCCGGCGTGATCGGCAATATCGACACCAATCGCACCCAGATGAGCGAACTGGTGGGGCGCAGCCAGGGCGCGAGGGGGGCCTTGCAGGCGACCCAGGCCGGCAATCAGCTTCTCGCCCTGCAGGGACAGCAGCTTGCCGACCTCACCGCCGTCGTCGCCGCCAACGGGCGAGCGCAGGCGCTAGCCGATGCCGAGCGGGCCGCCGCCGCCGAACAGGGTCGCGAGCAGCGCCGGCGGTTCCTCGAGCCGGGCTCGGGCTACCAGCCCGGCAACGCCCAGATGTTCTACGGCGGCAATTGAGGCGCGGGAAATGGACGGCAAGCCCCTCGCGCGCATCGGCGCCATCGTCTTCGTCGCGGTCGCCATCACGGCGACCGTGCTCGAACTGACCCGCGAACCGGAGCCACAATCAGGCATCGTTTCCGCACCGGCCTCAGCCGGCGCATCCAATGACGATCCGGCCCGCCGGGAGTTGCGGCGCTGCCAACGGCTCGGCGAGGCGGCCACACGCGATGCGAACTGCCTCGCCGCCTGGTCCGAGAACCGCCAGCGCTTCCTCGGCATCGAACCGGAAAGGTAATACGGCCATGGGCGATACCGGCGTCATCGACCATTTCCTGCAGGTCTTCACCTCATATATCGATTCCGGCTTCGGCCTGCTCGGTGGTGAGGTCGCGTTCATCGCCACCACACTGATCGTCATCGACGTGACGCTCGCCGCTCTGTTCTGGTCCTGGGGCGCGGACGAGGACATCATCGCGCGGCTCGTCAAGAAGACCCTCTTCGTCGGTGCCTTCGCCTACATCATCTCCAACTGGAACAACCTCGCCCGCATCGTCTTCGACAGCTTCGCGGGGCTCGGCCTTAAGGCGAGCGGAACAGGGTTTTCCGCGACCGATTTGCTGCGGCCGGGCAAGGTAGCCGAAACCGGCCTCGAAGCCGGCCGGCCATTGCTCGAGTCCATTTCCGACCTGATGGGTTACTGGGCGTTCTTCGAGAACTTCATCCAGATCGCATGCCTGCTCTTTGCCTGGGCGCTGGTTCTCCTCGCCTTCTTCATTCTCGCCATCCAGCTCTTCGTCACCCTGATCGAGTTCAAGCTGACGACGCTGGCCGGTTTCGTGCTCATTCCCTTCGGCCTTTTCGGCAAATCCGCCTTCATGGCCGAGCGCGTCCTCGGTCACGTGATCTCGTCGGGTATCAAGGTGCTGGTGCTTGCCGTGATCATCGGTATCGGCTCAACCCTTTTCTCCGAGTTCACTGGCGGGTTCGGCGGCGACCAGCCGACCATCGACGAGGCCATGGCCATCGTGCTCGCGGCACTCTCGCTCCTGGGCCTCGGCATCTTCGGGCCGGGTATCGCCAACGGCATCGTCTCCGGCGGTCCGCAGCTCGGCGCGGGTTCCGCTGTCGGTACCGGTCTCGCCGCCGGCGGGATGATGGTTACCGGTGGCGCTCTTGCCGCCAGCGGGGCATCCGCCGCGCTTGCCGCCGGTTCCGGAGCGGCCCGGGGCAGTGCCGCACTCGCTGGCGGTGCCGCGACCTCCTATTCGCTTGGCTCTTCCGGACAATCCGGTGCTTCGGGTGTCGCCGCTGGTTTTGGCGGTGTCGCCATGGCCGCAGGCGGAGCCATGACATCGCCGCTCCGTCGCGCCTCTGTCGGCATGAAGCAGAGCTTCGCCGACGGCGGACGCGCGGCCATCGAGGCCAGTGGCGGCGCGGTCACCGGTGGTTCCGCCGCCGCGCCCGCCGCCAGCACGCAAGCCGACATGCCCGACTGGGCACGCCGCATGAAACGCGCCCAGCGCGTCAGTCATGGCGCTTCGGCCGCCGCTCATTCAATCCGTTCGGGAGACGCCCAGGGCGGCGGCTCCTCCATTGATCTCTCCGAAGGTGACCGCTGATGTTCAAACGACCCGCAACCCATTACGGCAAGACGCCAGAACCCGAGACCCCCTATCAGAAGGCCGCGCAGGTCTGGGACGAGCGCATCGGCTCGGCCCGCGTGCAGGCGAAGAACTGGCGGCTCATGGCCTTCGGCTGCCTGATCCTGACGACCGGTTTTGCATCGGCCCTGGTCTGGCAATCGACCCGCGGCACCATTGTGCCCTGGGTGGTCCAGGTCGACGCGCTCGGTGAGGCGCAGGCGGTGGCGCCGGCCACTGCCGACTATGAGCCGACCGACCCGCAACTGGCATTCCACCTCGCCCGCTTCATCGAGAACGTCCGCGCCATTCCCGCCGATCCGATCATCGTGCGTCAGAACTGGTTACGCGCCTACGACTTCACCACCAACCGCGGCGCGCTGGCGCTCAACGACTATGCCCGCGCCAACGATCCCTTCACCAAGGTCGGTGAGCAACAGGTCGCCGTCGAAGTGTCCAGCGTCATCCGGGCGTCGCCGGATAGCTTCCGCGTCGCCTGGACCGAGCGCCACTACGAGAACGGCCAGCTTTCCACGACCGAACGCTGGACCGCGATCCTGACGATCGTCATCCAGCCGCCGCGCAACGCTGAACGCCTGCGTAAGAACCCGCTCGGCATCTACGTCAACGCCATCAACTGGTCCAAGGAGCTCGGACAATGACCATGCCGCTTTTCCGTAAAGCCGGAGGGGCGGTTTCACGCAAGGCCGCTTTGACGCTTCTCCTGCTTTCCGCTTCCGCGCTTTCCGGCTGCGCCACCTTCAAGCCCCCGGAAATCAGCTATGACAGCGACGTGTCACCCCTGCCCTCCGTCCCGGCCGTCGTCACCGAAGAAGCCCCGAAGCCACTTCACATGCCCCCGGCATGGACGCCCGCCCATGGCGGAGAAAGTGCGACCACGTCGACCGGTCGCGTCGAGAACGCCAATGCCGCCGCTCGCATCGAACCTCGTCGCGAGGGCTATTTCAACGCCATCCAGATCTATCCCTGGAGCGATGGCGCGCTCTATCAGATCTATGTCGCACCGGGACAGGTCACCAATATCGCCCTCGAGCCGGGCGAGAGCCTGACCGGCGCCGGACCGATCGCCGCCGGTGACACCGCTCGCTGGATCATCGGCGATACGGAAAGTGGCAGCGGCCGCAAGCGCCGCGTCCACATCCTCGTCAAGCCGACACGTCCCGACATCACCACCAATCTCGTCGTCAGCACCGACCGGCGCGTCTACATGATAGAACTCCGCGCAGGCGAGGAGCCTTACATGCCTGCCGTCGCCTGGGCTTATCCGGCGCGACCCGCAACGCAATCCCAGGCCACGCCCGCCCGGCCGAGGATACCGGCAATGAGCGCGCGGCATTATCGCTACGGGCTGACCGGCGACGCGCCGCCCTGGCGGCCTGTCTCCGTCTTCGATGACGGACGCCGGGTCTACATCCAGTTCCCGCGCGGCATCGTCCAGGGTGAGATGCCGCCCCTTTTCGTGATCGGCTCCGATGGCGAGGCGCAGATCGTCAACAGCCGCATCTACAACAACATCCTGATCGTCGACCGGATCTTCGCCGCGGCGGAACTGCGCCTCGGCAGCGGTCGCAAGCAACAGGTGGTCAGGATCGTGAGAACCGACGGGAGACCAGGATCATGAGCGATGACAACGCCGGCAAGCCAGAAACGGAGATCACTGAATCCTCGACCAATACAGCGGCGGCGATGCGCTTGCGCGCCAAACCGCCACAGGTCACCCGCCTGTCGCGGCGCACTTTAGCGGCGGCCAGCCTGATCGTGTCCCTCGGAATCGGGGGCGCCCTGATATACGCGCTCCGGCCACCTGACCGGGATTCCGGCGGAGAGGAACTCTACACAACTGACAACCGGCGCACGGCGGAGGGGCTCGAAGACTTGCCACGGGACTATACCGGTCCGGTTCTCGGCCCACCTCTGCCCGGCGATCTCGGCCGCCCGATCCTCGATGCGCAGGAACGCGGTCAGCCGGTGGTGCCTCCCGTCATCGCTCCGCCCGCGACCGATCCCGAGGAGCAACGCCGGCTCGCCGAGGCGGAAGCGGCGCGGACCAGCCGCGTCTTTTTCCAAACCGGCGCAGTCGCTCCGAACAGGCCTGCAAATTCAGCTGTTCCAAACCCTGCCGGGCTCAATCTCACCGGGCAGTCACCCGCTACCACCGCACAGGATCGCCAACTCGCATTTCTGAATGCATCGACCGATCGCCGTACCGTCGCGCCGGACCGTGTGATGCCGCCCGCCTCGCCCTATGTCCTTCAGGCCGGTTCGGTTATTCCCGCCGCGCTGGTCACCGGCATTCGATCCGACCTGCCCGGCCAGATCACCGCGCAGGTGACACAGCACATCTACGATAGCCCGTCCGGCCAAATCCTGCTTGTCCCCCAGGGCACGCGTATCATCGGCGAATACTCCAACGATGTGGGCTTCGGTCAGCGCCGCATCCTGCTCGTCTGGAACCGCCTGATCTTTCCGAACGGCCGGTCCATCGTCCTCGAACGGCAACCCGGCGCCGACACGGAAGGGTTTGCCGGCCTGGAAGACGGTGTCGATTTTCATTGGTGGGATCTCGCGAAAGCTGCTGGGCTCTCGACGCTGCTTGCTGTGGGCGCGGAACTCACCATGGATGACGATGATCGCCTGATCCAGGCCATCCGCGGCGGCACCCAGGATACGATCAACGACGCTGGCCAGCAGATCGTCCAGCGCCAATTGCAGATCCTGCCTACATTGACGATCCGGCCGGGTTTTCCGGTGCGTGTCATAGTCACCCGTGACCTCGTTCTCGAACCCTATCGAGGCTGAGCCATGAACACGAAACTGAAGCTCTCCGCCATTCCGGATGACAAGCCCGTAAAGGTGACCGTGGAACTACCCGCCGAGGTTCATCGCGACCTTACCGCCTATGCCGAGGTGATGGCCCGAGATTCCGGTCAGCCCGCGCCTGAACCGGCACGGTTGATCGCGCCGATGCTGCAACGGTTCATGGCGACCGATCGCGCTTTTGCGCGTCTGCGGAAGTCGCGCCGGCAGACGCCGTGATATCGAGCCGGCGCGGCAGCCAGTCGGAATTGCCGCGCCTTACCCTTCCGGCCAGCACATGCGCCGTACTGACAAGGCATCTGAGCGCTGGATTGTCGTTTTCGGCCAGCCAGATCGCACTGAACGGCAGGACATCCTCGGGATCAGTCAACGGACGCAAGACGAGGTCCGGCAGCTTCACCGCCGCCCAGCCGGCGGATATCGCCGTAAGACCCTCCCCGAGGCTGACCAGGTTCATCAAAGTCTCGAAACACGCGCATCTCGCCTCGATCTTGGGAAACACCGAATGGTCGGCAAGCCGCCGCACGATATAGTCATGGACCTCAGGTCCCGGCGCGATGCTGCTCGTGATGAATTGCTCTTCGCTCAGATCCGTCCAGTCGAGTTCGCTTTGATCGGCAAGTCTGTGCCCTTTGCCAAGGGCTATGTGAATCCGTTCACACCACAACTCCGCGCACTCGCAATTCCGGACCGGACGCGAGCCAGGCACGAACACTATGTCGAGTTCGCGCGACCGCAACGCTGCGATGTGATCATCGCGACCGCCGTCGCGAACGTCGATCCGAACCTTCGGATACTCCTGGCGATAAGCGACAAGCAGTTTCCTGAGGAACCCGCCAGCGAGCGAGGTCAGAACACCGATCCGGACCGTCCCCGCTTCGGCCCGGCCGGCGGCGCAAGCCGAGCGCCGCGCCTGGTCGAGTTGCTGAAGGGCGGGCTGCACGTCATCAAGGAAACGCTGCCCGGCATTGGTGAGCCGAACCCCCGTGTTGCTCCGTTCGAGCAGAGAAACGCCAAGCTTGTCTTCCAGCCGCATGATCTTGCGGCTGACACAGGACTGCCCGACCCCGAGCGTTTCTGCCGCCTGTCGCAGGCTTCCGTTTTCAGCGGCGGCTACGAAGTAGCGGATTTCTGAGAGCTGGGGCACAAGCGGCGATCCACGTCATATTAAGCGATGGTAATCATCAGATGCCAATCGCCTCGTAGATTCCCTTGATCCTCGTTAGGGCGATAACATATCCCGACATCCGGCGCCGGAGCATTCAAAGCTGGGCTGAGAAAGTTCTGTCGGCAGAGTTCCTGGGTGAAGCGGCGCGTGATCTTCTCCAACTCGGCTTCCGTCCAGTCACCGACAATAATCTTCAACGCGCCTCTTGAGCCACCCAACGGCAGCTCCATCAGCGCACATTTGTAGGTCATGAGAGCTATCAGCACCTCGACCTCATCCTGGTCGACATCTGGCGCGGAGCGAATGCCGCCCTTGACCGGTGCCGGCTGATTGGTGTGAACGGCGCGCCAGCCTTCAAACGTATACATGCGGCCACGCAGCCGCACGCCGAAGCGCGTGATATAGGTCTGGTTGCAGACCCGAATCTTGTCGATCGGCCCCTCCTGCATCGGCACTAATTCGGCCGCACGCCGGAACATCGCGTCGACGTCTGAGAGGAAGCCAGAACGAAGAGGTAAGCCAACTGCCGAGGTCAAAGCGGAGTTGGGTACTATGGGTCGCAATTTCTCACTTGGAGCTCGCGCTGACTCGACGGCGTTCATACAATTCCGCCTTCGGGAACAATGTCTTGAGCAATAGTAGAAATGGGATAGCCATCATTCGACAGGCGTTTCACCGTCTGGACGTCAAGCCGACCCAATTCAGCAAGCAAGTCATTTTTCGCGGAAAGATCACTACCAAGACACACACTGAGCAGGTGCATCCCACTCTTGTGCAAAGGAGCCTCTACGCCTGCAAGTTCAGCCAGCATTACGGTCGGCAAAAGGCCAAACGGTACGTCTTCCCAGATATAGCGAGTGTCAACGCTTTTCGGCCCCGGCGGATTTGTTCCGCGCGCGACCCGGATTTGATACAGCTCCAACAAAGAGGCTTCCCTGACCTGCAACGATTTCGACATAGTTGCCGCCATGGTCTCAACCGGCCTGCCAAGTGCGCAGGCGATCTCGCATCGCTCCCGATCGAGCGCTTCGATCAAGTTTGCAACCGAAGGCGTGATATTGGTGTTCTGACACCAGCCTTCGCCACGCTCGATCCGCGTCAGATTGCAGAGCGCAATGCCAAGGTGGCTTTGCGGGTTCAGATTGCTCAACGCGATAGAGATCAGATCGTTTTGGAACCTGAACCGGTCACCAAACAGATTGACGCATATCTCGGCTGCGCAACGCGACATGTCCTTTGGTACAGTCGCCATTTCAACATGATCGCGAAGTGCACCGATCCGAACTGCTGTTGGCGACGATGGCGCCTTGGCGGTCAGAACCGTAGTGTTCCAAACGGCGATCGGTATCTGGATCCCGCGTTCAGCCAGGCGCTTTGAGAGATAGAGTGCCGCGAATGACAAATGGCCGCTGATAAAAACGGTATGGCGGGCTTCAATATGCGGGACCAGCGCATCCAAAACCTGACGATGACCATTGGCCGGTAAAGCGAGGATGATGACGTCGTTGCTCGCTAACGCTTCCACGTTGTTGCAGACACTTGGATGATATGATCCCTCCAGCGCCCCGGATACTTCCAGAGCTGCGCCGTTGTCCAAAGCGGCAGTCCGCCGTCCGGAGGGGGACCACACACTGGCCTTATGATCACTTTTCAAGAGATAGGCGGCGTAACCCATCGCGACGGCACCTGCGCCCGCGATACCTACATGCATCTTCCTTCTTCTTTCCATTATTTGGCTGACACGTTGGGACTTTCGGCAAGCACGGGAATGTGCCGCGGGCCGGTCGTCAACGGCTCAGCACCGTCACTCGTGATGAGGAAGGTGTTCTCAATGCGAGAGGCGAACCCGTCGCGATGAATGCTCGGCTCGATACTGACGACCATTCCTGCCTCGAGGAGGTCGGGTATGCCTTCCTTGATCTCGGGGAGCTCCACATTCTCGATGCCAACTCCGCGGCCGGTACGATGGACAACCCACTGTGCCAAGCCGCCCTCGACGAGAATGCCGCGCACTGAGGAATCGATCTCCGAACACGGTGTACCCGGCCTAAGCATGCCGACGGCGACGTCATAAGCCTCGGTGACGGTGTTGTGAATGTCGGTTTCCTGGCTCGTCAGCGGGCGCATCGACACCACGCGGCCCATCCCCATGCGGTAGCCCCAAAGATAGGGAACTCGGCAGTAGTCCATCGCCACGACATCCTCTGGTCCGATCAAGCGCGTGGACGCAGAACCATGGGAGCGAGCGAGACGGGGACCGGAGGTAACCAGTTGCACGCCCTCTCCGAGGGGTGAGTTAACGAAGTTCTGTTCGTCCTCCATTTCTTTCGCGCAGCGATTGACGACAAGATTCCAGCCAACCATCGCCAGTTCATATTCTCGCATAGGGCCGGCCCTGAGAGCGGCGACTTGGGCGTCATACATGTCTACTGCAAGCTTTCCGCAGCGGCGCATCAAGTCTATCTCGGCATCGTCTTTGATGATGCGGTAGCGATCCACCCAACCGCTGCCGTCGGCGAGCGAATAGTCATGGAAGGCATCGTCGATCGCAGTGACGGCCTTTAGGGTCATATGTTGCCGCTCATGGAAGACCTTTCCGGCGGAAGGAGCACCAATGAACGCCCGTGCAAGACCCCAAGAGTCTTCGGTCTCGCCCTCCTCCTTCCATTCCACATGCCGGCGAACTTCGATTCCGGTGCCCATGGTAGCGGCGACGGCGAACTCATACTCAATCTTGGGCACAATGAGCAGCGGATTGCCGTCCTTGGGTACGACCAGTGCCACCAACCGCCTAGGCTCGGAATACTCAGCACGGGTTACAAAACCCCAAAAGCCGCTCAGATAGCGGATATTCGGTGCCTTTGTTATGATCGCCGCCGCGCCGCCCTCAGCTGTCAGACGTTCTTGAATGCGCTTCAAACGTCCCGCAAAGTCAAATTTTATCAGAGCGTTACCCTCCTTTTTAGATATTCGTTTCCACCAGGGTTGCTCTTCCGATCCCCGCCGTGTGATTTGCTCGACGATCTAAGTGAAGACAGACCACCCCATTCGTCGCGCCAACTGCTCTGCAGCTCCCGTTCCGAGAGCGGAGTTTCCTTGCTCGTTCAATCCAGGGGACCAAATCGCTACCGAAGCGCGCCGGGGAACGATCATTAGGATCCCTCCTCCCACACCGCTCTTGCCGGGCAAGCCCACTCGGAATGCGAACTCGCCGGAACCGTTGTAGTGTCCACAGGTCATCATCAAGGCATTGATCTGCCGAACATTGTCCGGTGAGATGAGTGCTGTCTCCGCAGATCCGATCAAAAAGCGCCCGGCGCAGGCCAGTTGCAGGCAATTCATTTCGACGGCGCACTGGTGAAAGTAAGCACCCAGCACTCTATCAGGATCGTTTCGAAGATTATCTTGTGCCTTGAGCATGTGCGCCAAAGCCCAATTTCGGTGGGCGTTGTTCGCTTCTGACTTGGCTACCTGTTCGTTTATGTGAATGTCGCCGTCATCTGAGGCTGCCCGAACGAACCGCAATATCTCTCCCAGAAGCTCGCGAGGCTCGTTCGTCGCAAGAATTGCATCAGTAACGACGATTGCTCCGGAATTGACAAACGGATTGCGCGGGCGACCACCTTCCTGCTCAAGTTGGAGGATGGAATTGAACGCCAATCCCGAGGGCTCACGTCCCACCCGTGCCCACAACTCATCACCAAGTCGACCCAGTCCCATAGCGAGCGTAAATACTTTTGAAATGCTCTGCACAGAGAACGGGACCCGCGCATCACCGCCTGAAATCGTCTGACCGGAGGGAAAAGCGACGGCGATGCCGAAAAGACTAGGATCGACGCCTGCCAACTCTGGTATGAAGTCGGCTACCCGACCTCTGTCCACCTCCGACGACATCCTTTCCGTGATCTCGCATAGGATAATTTCGAGAGAGTCGCGCTCTTGCGATACATCTTTAAGAGTTTCGGACACGGTCGGCGACGGAGCAAATCCGTCGTGGTTAGAGGAGCCACTTGGTGTCACCGTTGACCACTCGGTGTCTAAGTGTGCTGGAAAAGTTCGTGAGCGTTCAATATTCATGCGTGACCTTCACAAAGCGAAGGTCTGATAGCGTTCAAGCACTGGCGTTTTACGCCAAAGTGATGCGCCAGGGACACGGCCGGAAAGAGTCGGGTGAGAGTGTCTTCGCTGAGATATCGAGAATTGAGATCCTTTGCGGGTATCAACGCAAGATCCCTTCTCATGGGGAGGTGCAGCGCTTGCCGCACACATGCCACTCGTCCCGAGGTCGTTTGAACAACAGGACCCGGCAGTCGGTTGCTGCACGATATGGTGTGACCGAAAGTCTCGCGTCGTCCCCCGTCAATAGGGATTGAGTTAATCACCGGCATTCTCATGAAGCCGCTTCCGGTTCTTGAAGTGCAGCAAGCTCACCGAGAGTGACGGGTTTCAGCGGCGGCCGGATTCGATAAAACCCAACTTCCGCGGCAGACCGACCTTCGGCGTCAGCGAGGATGCGCGTAACGGTATAGCCACATTGGCGTCCCTGGCAGGGGCCCATACCGGCTCGGGTGAAGGCCTTTACCTGATTGGGTCCTGGACATCCGACGCGTGCCATCATGCGGATCTCACCAGCTGTGATTTCCTCGCAGCGGCATACGATTGTCTCATCGTCGGGAATGAAGATCGCTTTGCGCGGTCGGAACAACGCGTCGAGGAATGGGCGGAGCGCCAGTTCGCGATTAAGCTTCCTACGTCTCGGCTTGGCGGCCTTTTGCGCATCTTGAGTTGAGATGCGCCCGAGTTTCTTCACTATTCCCAAAGCAGCGATTTCACCGCGTAGCACAGCAGCCTTTGCACCCGCTATGCTGGCACCATCGCCAGCAATAAAGACATTTGCCTGCGATGCTTCGCCCCAGCCATCAATCAGAGGAATAAAGCAGTCCTGATCGTCGCGCCAAACTACCTCGCAGCCCAACGCCAGTGCCGCATGTAAATGGGGGATCACGCCTTCATGTACGAGAAGGACGTCCGCCTCCACCGTCTCTTCTGCGCCCGAGGCCGTTCGGTAACGGACCCTCTCAAGTCGATCGTCTCCCAATGCCTCGATGTCTGTGACATGGCGGATGCGTTTTACGCCGGCGGTCTGCAAAGCCAGCGACCACGTCATCCCTTTATAAAGATCACTAATGGCGAGCAGAGCACGGGGCAGATGCGGTAGGGCTGAGGTCAGTCGCCCGGGCGGGGTCGTATCAAGATAACCGGCAATCTTTCCGCCAGCCTTCAGAAGTTGCGTCATGTACAGCAACATCAACGGGCCGCTACCTGCAAGCCAAACCGGATTTGCCGGCACCTGTCCCGAATTCTTAAGAAGGATCTGGCCTGCGCCGACTGTGAGGATGCCAGGGAGGGTCCATCCGCGGAACGGAGCGGGCCTTTCCTGCGCGCCCGTTGCGAGCAGAATGGTCCGGGCTTCGATCACCTGCGCCTTGCCCGCATGCGTCACGAAAGCGCGGTAGCCCGGTTCGATTTGCCACAGTTGCGTGCCCGCCAAGTAAACCGCCCCACTGGCACGAAAGGCCGCGACGGCATCACCGCCTTCGAGGTAGGCCGCCCCAAGTAGGCTGCCGCGTTCGCTCGCGGCTACAGTCTCGATATCGCGCCATATCTGCCCGCCCGGCGTTGGCTGTTCGTCGATCACGAGAACATCGAGGCCCGCCCGCCGGGCGGTCACCGCCGCCGCCATCCCCGCCGGTCCAGACCCCACTATTAGAAGATCGACCGGACTCATTTAGCCAATCTCCGCTTTCCGAGTTGACGCACGATACTCATCCCATCCTCTACCGTTGTGAGGCAGGTCTGCACCGATCCCACGCCATCCACTTCCGCGAGACAATCAAAGCACACTCCCATCATGCAGTAGGGTGCCCGCTTGGTTTCCTTCACTGGCGTGAGCCGTACCCAGCATGCCTCTTGCCGTAGTAGAACAGCGGCCACGCTCTCCCCTGCCTCTGCCGGCACAGCGACATCATCAATGTAGACGGTGAGTTCCGTCCCGCCGGGGTTATGCAGCTTTCGGAACATCAAAGCGCCTCGAGTGAAAGACATCGAGCGAAGAGGGCAATGCGCCATCAATGACCGCTTGTGCGATGATGTCGGCGTGAACAGCTGCCAGAGTTATGCCGGAGTGGCACAGAGCGATGAACGCACCAGGATGACTTTCTGACTGCGCGTAAACAGGACATCCATCGGGCGTCAGCACCCGTAGCCCCGCCCATTGACGGACGAGGGTCACGGACGCCAGCGCGGGAAGAATTCGCATGGCGCGCTTACTGAGAGTTGCCGCCGCAGCGCCGGTGGTTGCCACATCCAATCCAACATCTTCATGAGTGGCGCCAATCATTATGGTGCCTTCACCAGTTTGCCGCAGCCCGCTCGCCGGCAACGGGAGAATAGGGGCCAATCGCTCCGTCACGAGAATCTGCCCGCGCTGAGGGCGCAGAGGCACATCGAGTCCCACCTGCGCGCCCAAAGTCTGGGAGCCGAGACCGGCCGCAATCACAACACGCGGCGCGCCATAGGTCTCTGCATCGGTTTTCACGGTGAAGCCGGAGACATTAGATTCGATCTCTTGCACACGCGTCGAGCTCACGATCGTGCCGCTGAGCTTCTGGATGGCAGCCTGAAGCGCCGAGAGCAGGCGTAGTGGATTAATATGGCCATCCCGGCGCCCGAAACTCGCACCGAAGACGTCAGGTCCGAATGTGACATCGGGCATCAATTGCTCAAGCTGAGAGCGGCCAATCATCTCCCAATCAATAGTATCGCTGCCCGTTTGATTGTGCAGCTTTTGAAGGGCAACTCTACGCGTTTCGTACTCCGCATTGCCAAGGCAAAAGACTAATCCACCTTTCTGCTCAAGCTGCAGGTCCTGCCCGGACAACTCCGTCAGACCCATGGCAAAATCTCGCCACCGCTCACTGCTTTGTCGGGACCAAATTTGGTACTCGGGCATGTTTGAGCCTTTTCCCTGCACCCAGATAAGCCCAAAATTCGCCCGTGCCGCCCGATAGTCCCGATCATCGCCGTCCAGCACAATGACGCGCTGACTGCGCTGCGCCAGACCGTAGGCGATCGCCGATCCAACAGTTCCGCCTCCAATAACGATAACGTCCGCATTCATAGAAAACCCTTTCGTCCCACTGACCATAGAAAGGGGCGAACTGCTTCGTCAAAGTCGTAATTCTGCGTGACTTATTCGCTGAAGTTATGTATTCGGAGTCATCATTGATTTCACTCCAGCTTGCAGAGCACTCTCACGTGCGGACACCCAGCCTCCGACAAATTGAAGCCTTGATAGCCTTCGTTGAGGCTGGCACGGTCAGCCGTGCTGCCGAGACATTGAGCATCTCCCAGCCTGCTGCCAGCAAACTGCTGAGTTCACTTGAACTGGATACAGAGCTTCAACTTTTCGAAAGAGATGGACGGAGACTTACGCTGACGCCGCAGGGGATGCGGTTGTATGAGGAGATCGACAGTGTCTTTGCGGGAGTGCAACAAATCGCTCGTGCAGTCGACGCGATCCGACAGGAAGAACGGGGGCGGCTGCTCATCGGCGTGATGCCGGCGCTCTCCGGCCCCCTCATTCGCAGGGCTGTTGCGGGTTTCAGTGAGCGTAACCCGGAGGTATATGTCTCCGTCATCGAACGCAGTTCCCAGTTTCTCTCTGACTGGTTGAATCGCAGACAAATAGATGTTGCGATCATCTCCATTCACTCAAATGCCGGCAGCGTCCGTTCGGAACCTCTAGGTCTACATCCGCTGGTTTGTGTCGTCCCGAGAGGCCATCATCTCGCAACAAAAGGTTCAGCTACACCACAAGATCTGCATCACGAACGGTTCGTCGCGTTCTCCTCGAACAATCTGATCCGCTCGCAGATCGACCGACTGTTCGAAGCACACGGAGTGAAACCGCATGTTGTGCTTGATGCGACGACCGCGAGGAACGTCTGCGAGTTCGTTGCCGCAGGGTTGGGCGTTACTATCGTTCACCCACTGACTATTGCCGATTCCTTACGCGCCGAAGTCGCAATCGTGCCGCTTCACCCGCCCACGGACTTCAGTTTCCAACTATGTCATCCGCGAGAGTGCAGAAACATCGCTTTGGTAGAAGATTTCCGCGAAGAAATGAAGATGGCAGTATCCGACAGTTTAAATGCCCTAGAGAGAAGAAGTTTGTAGTTCGTCTCCAACAACGACACCACGACGAATGACACGGCAGTTCGGACAGAAATGTCTAATACGCTGAAAGTGCACGCCTGCCAAATATGCCAGACGCGCACCCTCAGTCTTTAACTTAAGTTCGGGCCGAATCTCACGCAATGATCATTTGTTCAGGGATTGGCGTAAGAAGTTCCGGACCATCGGGCGTGACTCTGAATGTGCTTTCAATTCGCGACTGAAAGCCGTCCATATAAACGCTAGGCTCAAAGGAAAGGACCATGTCTGCTTCAAGCTTTCTGTGAACGCCTTCTTGCATACGAATCTCGGACTCGATGCCTGTTGTGCGTCCACAGCGGTGCATTATGTAGTCTCCAAGGCCACCTTTTTGCAAAACATTGCGAACCGCTGCGTCGATTTCAGACACATCCGTTCCTGGACGCAGCATGGACACACCAAGTTCATAGGATTTCTTCACCGTTGCGTTGATGTCCTGCTCAGTAGATTTCAATGGACGCTGCGCAATCACGCGACCAAAGCCGATCCGGTAGCCCAGGAGGAAAGGAACTCGACAAAGATCGATGGCGACTAGGTCTGTTGGCTCAATTACCCGGGTCGATGCCGTGCCATGTGCCCGGCTTAACCTCGGGCCAGACGTCAGCAATTGAGCACTCATCCCGATGGGCGAGTCGACATACAAATCGTTGTCGGTCATAGATTCAATGCACTCAGCGCAGGTAAGCACATTGTGCCGCCACCCGGCCATTGCCACATCGCATTCGCGGCAGCCGCCTTGCTTGATAGCTTCAAGCTCGACGTTAAACATGCCGGCCGCAAGTTCACCGCAACCTTTCAGCAGCCTGAGTTCCACTTCGTCTTTGATATCCCGATGACGCTCAAGAACTCCTGAACCTGTCACGAGCGAGAAACCATCGAACGCGTCTTCGATTGGCTGGATTGCTCTCTCGGTTAGGTGAGACCGCTCAATACTTAGACACGAATTTTTACTACCGCCTGTTCGAGTGATGAAGCTTCGAACGAGTTTCCAGGGATCCTTCTCCTCATCCTTCGTGGTCCATTCGACATGGTGCTCGATCTCGACGCTCAAGCCCTTTGTGGCAGCATCGGCAAAGCTCCGCTCGATCTTTGGAACAACCAACAGAGGAGTCCCATTTTGCGGGACCACGACACAGGTAAGCCGGCCCGGCTCAGAATACTCAGCGCGAGTGGCATATCCCCAAAACCCAGTCAGGTACCGTACGTTGCCTGCCGAAATATGAATGGCATAATCTACGCCCTCCTCTTTCAGTGAGGATTGATACCGACGGATCCGGCTCTTGTAATCAAACTTGTACATGTTGCTCCCAAATATCTAGAGTTGATTTTACTTTCGCTTCGGCGGCGGATGCCCCTCAACCGGCGTCAAGATCGCGGCTCCATGCTAGCGAGATCGGAACACTAAAGAGATCATCAGTGACTCGCGGTTGATCGCGACATCTCCGCCGCAGTGTGAATTGCCTGCAGGATAACGGCGCTCATTCTGCCACGTCAAAGTCGATTTTTTTTGACGTTCATTCGCCTACGTTATACTGCAACGCACCTGTCGGATTTCGCTGCGAGCAGCCGCTCATGTTGCGTTCGATGCATTTCCTGAACAGCTGAATGGAAGTCAGGGACTCAGCTAAGGCGCGTTGTGGCGTTGCTCCGTCTCCAAGGCGGTTCAGATAAGCAGCGCCGTTCCCACAAAAAGCAACCAATGGATCGAGCGAGGCTGTTTATCCCTTCAATCGTGAAACAGGAGGTTTAGGACGCTCATCGACTGTCAGACTAAAAACATCAGGACGCGCATAATGTCCGACAACATCAAAATCGAACCTGGCGCGCACAATGTCGCTGCTATCGAGGTCCGCGTACAATATCGTTTCCCGACCATAGTCGGGCCCGACCAGCACCTGCCCTAAAGGATCGACAATCATGCTGCCGCCACGCATCAGTACCGGATCTGCGGTATCATCGAGCCTGTTCTGTAAATGGTCTGGAAAGTCTTCGATCGTCATATACTGGCATGCGGAAAGCACGAAACAACGGCCTTCAGTCGCGATGTGTCGCATGCTTGCAGCCCAGCGTTCGCCATCATCGGCAGTCGGCGTGCAGTAAATACTCACACCCTTGCCATACATGGCCATGCGCATCAGAGGCATATAGTTTTCCCAGCAAATGGCGGAACCCATTTTACCCCACGGCGTATCGACTGTTGAAAGCGTTGATCCATCACCAAAACCCCAGCACAAACGTTCCGCCGCCGTAGGCATCAATTTCCGATGCTTGCCGAGCAGATTCCCATCGGGTCCGAAGAAAAGAGCCGCACAGTACAAAGTCGCACCGGCCCGCTCAATCACGCCGAGGGTGATGTAGATGCCGGCAGTTTTCGCGGCCTCTCCAATGACCTCCGTCTCCGGCCCGGGCACATTAATAGCCTCGCCGTGATACCTTTTGAATTCGTCACGTCCCTCTGGCGTTTTTCGTCCGACGGACGCGACCCCAAATAGAGAACCAACTGGATAACCGCCAACCAACGCCTCTGGAAATACAACTACATTTGCACCGGCCCGCCCGCACTCAGCAATCAGGTTCAGCACCTTTGCGACGGTGTCCCTTGTACCGGCTCGCGCGGATGAAGCTTGTACGACCGCAGCTTTAAACTTTGCCATATCACTGCGTCTCCCTTGTCGGCCTGCGGCGTTTGCAGGCACATTATTCTCTGATCAACCAAACCCGCTTGGGGTTCCACTCAATCTGCACATCGGAAGCGTCCGGCAAGGCCCCGCTGCCATCATTGATGACAACGGCGGACAGCTTCTCGCCGCTATCAAGCTCAAGGCCGTAGCGCCATGCACTTCCCACATAAGTGGAGTGTAGAACCTTGCCTTTCAGGCCTTGCTGTGATGCGCCACTCCCGGCTGGCGAAAGCCGAATATGCTCGGGCCGGATCATGGCCTTGCAATCGCTGCCCTTGGCCATCCCGTGCCCGTTCGGCAGTTCCACTTGTGTACCTGCTTTGGTCGTCCCCAAACTGGCATCGGTCTCACTGATCTTGATCCTGATCAGATTGGTAGCGCCAATGAAGTTCGCCACAAAGCTGTTGAGCGGCCGTTCATAGATTTCAGTAGGTGTGCCCGCCTGCTCAATCTGACCGTTGCTCATCACGACCACCCGATCTGACATAGTCAGCGCTTCGTTCTGGTCATGCGTGATATACAAAGTCGTGATGTCCAGCTCTTGCTGGATGCGGCGAATTTCCCGCTGCATATCTTCGCGCAGTTTATTGTCGAGTGCGCCCAGCGGCTCATCCATCAGCAAGATTGTTGGCTCAAATACCAGCGCTCTGGCCAGAGCGATACGTTGCTGCTGTCCTCCGCTCAGTTCGCTGGGATAACGATGCGCCATTTGTGACAGCTGCACGATCTCCAACGCGTTGGCGACTTTCTGTTTGATCGTCTCTTTCGCCACACCGCGCATGGCCAGTGGGAAGCCAACGTTTCGCTCCACCTGCATGTGAGGGAACAGGGCGTAATGTTGATAGACCATGCCAATATTGCGCCGGTGGGGCGGCACAGAAGTCACATCTCGGCCATCTAGAAGGATGTTACCGCCATTAATGCCGATAAAGCCGGCAACTGCCATCAAGATCGTGGTCTTCCCCGACCCGCTCGGCCCCAGGATAGAGACAAATTCCCCCCGCCTGACCGACAAGGACACATCCTTCACCACGGTCAGACTGCCATAGGCCTTTCGGACTGAGGCCAGTTCAAGCATTGGCGTGTCGGCTCGAATATCCGGGGCATTATCGCCGGCGAGCTGCGACATGTTTAAAGCCTGGGATGTCATACTACCCCTCCTTCCAGAGCGGTGCTCTGATTATTATGACGTCTTTTTTCCAGTTCCTTCTTGGCAAGCAGCCCAATGAGCATCAGAAACCAAGAAAATCCTGTAATAAGTGTGGAAACAGCTGCAATTGTTGGATTGAGATCAAAGCGGATCCCGTCCCACATCAGTTTGGAAATCGTTGACGTTGTGGGGCTGCTGAGAAATACAGCCAGCACCACTTCGTCAAACGAGATGAGGAAAGTGAACAAAAGAGCGGTCGCCATACCCGAACTGATAGCGGGTAGCGTGACATGTCGGAAAGCGCGCAGCGGCGAGGCGCCGAGACCTTGTGCTGCCTGTTCCAGTCGCTGATCAAACTCGGCCAGAGATGTGCCGATCACCACCATGGCATAGGGAATGGTCAAGACAAGATGACCGAGAACCAAGCCCACCATTGTGCCGTTAAGCTTGACTATGGAATAGACCGAGTAGAGTCCCACGGCGAGAATGATGTTGGGAACAAAGAGCGGCGACATAATCACCGTCTGGATCATATCGCGGCCCGCGAAACGAGACCTCGAAAAAGCAATCGCCGCACAAGTGCCAATGGCAGTGGAGATAACCGAAACCGTTGTTGCCAAGATCAGGCTGACCAACGTCGCGTCTCTCCAAGAAGCGCTGGTAAAATACTCCACATACCAACGAAAAGAATAGTCCGGCGGCGGGAAAATTAGGAAACGACTGTCGCTGAACGACATGAGCGCCAGAACACATAGCGGCCCAATGAGAAACATGGCCGTGAAAATGACGATACCCAAAAGACTAAACCGGCTCGCGATGCTGATAAGCTTGTCGATCGTCACTTTATGCCCCCTTCGACCCGAATGAGCCACCTACTCGCCGATAAGCCACAGCGATCACGATGGTTACAACCAGCAGGATCACCGCAAGGGCTGATCCCATCCCCCATTGCAGACTCTCTGTGTAAAAGTCGGCAATAACCATGCCCAGCATTGTAGACTCTGGGCCGCCGAGAAGTGCCGGAATGACATAGGCAGCAATCGTGAGCACAAAAACCAATATACTGGTTGACCGCAATGCCGGCACGCTAAGCGGGAAATACACCGTCCAGAACGCTCGAACGGGATGAGCGCCGAGCCCTTCCGCAGCCCTCAGAAGCCGCCGATCAATCATGCGCAGTGCGCTATAAAGCGTCAGCACTGCGATCGGCAACTGGTGCTGGACTAGACCATACATCACGCCCGTGTTGTTAAAAACCAGATCGTAAGACTGATCGGTGACACGCAGCCAATCGCGAAGAATGGTGTTGACTGCACCACTATGCTGGAGAAGCAAGATAAGCGCATAGACGCGGGTCAAAACATTTGTCCAGAATGGCAGCATAACCACTGCAAACAGGATCGCGCGAAACCCAGGCCTTGAAAGCACGAGTACGTAAGCGACCGGATAAGCCAAAGCGAGACAGATGGCTGTCGACGCGACCGACATGAACACGGTAAAGCCAAGCGTCCGCAGATAGACAGGAACTGTGAACGCGCGCTCGAAATATTCGAGGGTAAATGTAGGGTCAAACAGGCTTAGCCGGAGCAACAGCAATATCGGCAGTATGAAAGCAAATAACAGCACACCGATTGCTGGGCTCAATAGCAGGACAGACGAGACTTTTTTCATCGAAGGGAAGAACCTTATCAAGCGCGGCGCGGCGCGTTTACTTGATCCCGGCCGAGCGGGTCGGGATCAAGGTTTCAATCCGGCGGAAGCAATTTCTCAATTGATGCCCTGCGCCCAAGTGAGCATTCGTTCATCGACAGCTTGGATATTGTCGGCCCACCAATCATCACCAAAACGAAGCAGCTCACCCTCGAGGAAGTGTGTTGTCGGCAGCTTGTCTCTTACCTCATCACTGACAAACTGCAGGGCGCGCTCATTTGACGGGCCAATTGAGGTGGCTTCGGCAAAACTTGCCTGGTTTTCGGCATTGGACATCCAGTTGATCAGCTTCATGGCATTTTCTTTGTTTTTCGCGCCACGCGGCACAATAAGATTGTCAACCGTCATCACGGCGCCCTGCCATACGAATTCAAGAGGAATTCCTTCCTTCTTGGCATCGAAGGCACGAGTGTGTGTTGTGAAGCCCATCGCAACCTCGCCGCCCGCGATGATCTGCACGGCCTGTTCGGCGGACTTCGACCACACGCTGACATGCGGCTTCAGCTTGTCCAGGCTGGCAAAAGCCCTGTCCACATCCATCGGATAGATTTCATCCATTGGGACGCCATCGGCCAGCAAAGCGTACTCGGTCATGTAGCGTGAAAGCGTCCGAAAACCTCGCCGGCCTGGGAAATTCTCTGCATCCCAAAAGTCGGCCCAGCTTTGCGGCGCAGGCGCACCCGCCAAAGCATCGGTGTTGTAAGCAAAGCCGAGCGCATATTGAGAGTTGCCGATTGCATAGTACCCTACCTCGGCACGCGGTATGCCAGTGGCATCGATGATGGTGTAGTCGAGCGGCTCAAAAAGATTCTCCGCAATTCCCGGCTTGGTCCACATGCCAAGCGTCTGCACCACATCCCATTGCACATCGCCCGCATCAACCATCGCCTTGATTTTGGCATAGCTCACATCGGTTGTGTCGATCACGCGAATGCCGGTCTCCTTTTCAAATGAATCAAAAAGGATGTCGCGCTGATTTTGTTGGATCGACCCGCCCCAGCCGGCAAAGACAACTGTTTCCTCAGCGGTCGCGCCACCGGCTCCCACGGCAAGTGCTGCGCAGGTTATGATACTGATCGCGGCATTTCGCACATATGCAACCCGCCAAGTACGTTTAGTAAGAAATCTCAATGGCATCATTCTACTCCCCTGTTTTTGCTCGCTTTGGTTCTCTGCTTTTGAGAACAAGTCTAAACGCTAGGGCCGTGGCAAACTTGTGTCAAAGTCGAAAAATTTCGGAGCTTATTCATTCAGGTTATATAAAAAGCGCTCAAGGTTGTCGCGCCGTCATCAGATTTCCAATCTCGACGCAGATCGTTATGAGTTTGACCTCAATCGCGGGCAGCGATCCGTTCCATTCGTCTATCCGCGTCCTCGGCGCGAGCCTACAGTCGCTGGACGGCAAGGACAGCGGTCGGACGGGAGACCAATTGGTGCTCTTGTGATTTGACTATGGATCAGCTCTGCTTATGCCCTCAAGCGAAGCATCCGATTTCTTCGCCCTGCTATCCGGCCATACGCCAGATAGTCTGTCTGCCTTCTCTCGCGCAGAAAAGCCTGCTTCTCTGCGAAATCATGGACACGACATTTCTGCTGTTAGCGATGTATTCCGGTCGGCCAATTATCCCGGCTGAGGATGTGGCAAAGGACTTCTTCGGTCTGACGACCGAGAAGTTTGTCCGCAAGATCTCGGCCGGTGACATCGCCCTTCCCCTTGTTCGTATGGAGGCGTCGCAGAAATGCGCGAAGGGTGTCCACATCAACGATCTCGCCGAATATCTGGACAAACGTAGAGCTGCAGCGGTGAAGGAGTGTCAGCAACTCCAGGGCGTGGGTCGATCCTAGATGCTCGGCGCCAATGGGCAGGATCCGTGCCGTGAGCCCGCAAGCTACGGTAAAACGGCGAGATGGAGCTCGCTGCAATGCTTTTGGCACTTGGTACAAGGAGAATGCCATTATCCGCTTGGTTTATCTTACGAATTTAGCCCCTGTCCGTCCAATCCATCATCGGCGCCACGGACAGGCGGGCGGCCGAAACTACCTCTGCTCTCATGTCTCCACCTGCTCCTCCGGCCCTGTGCATCCTGGTGCCACGCGCGCTGACCGCCATTCCCTAGCAGCTTCCGAAAGTCTTTTCAGCCCCAACCGGACGCGCGAATCCACGGTCCGGACGGCGTACCGTGTCGCGCCCGTCTGGGCCAGATCCGAACGACAGGCCCGCGCGGCCCTGGCATTTTCGCAAGCGAAGTTGATCAGGCGCAAAGTGCGCGGCCCGCGAAAGGCGCATGGGGAAGACATGAAACAGATCGACCGCCTCAGATCCCTCGGCCTCTTCGACGCCCGGGTGCCCCGCTATACCTCTTACCCGACCGCCCCGGTCTTTACCCCGCAGGTCGGCGCCACGGACCAGGCGCAAGCGCTGGCCGCGCTGGACCCGGATGTGCCGGTCTCGGTCTATATCCACATCCCCTTTTGCGAACGCCTGTGCTGGTTCTGTGCCTGCCGCACCCAGGGCACGCAGACGCTGGCCCCGGTCGAAAGCTACATCGGCACGCTGGAACAGGAACTGGCCCTGCTGAAGGACACCCTGCCACCGGGCCTGCGCATGGGCCGGATGCACTGGGGCGGCGGCACGCCCACGATCCTGCCGCCGGCGCTGATCCACCGGCTGGCACAGGCGGTCAAGGCGGTGATCCCGCCCACCGAGGATTGCGAGTTCTCGGTCGAGATCGACCCGACGATGGTGGACCGGGCCAAGATCGCCGCACTGGCCGCCGAGGGCATGAACCGCGCCAGCATCGGCATCCAGGATTTCGACCCGGTCGTGCAAGAGGCCATCGGGCGGCTGCAGCCCTTCGACGTGACCCGCGCCTGCGTCGAGGATCTGCGCGCGGCGGGCATCCGCTCGCTGAACGCCGACCTCGTCTATGGCCTGCCGCACCAGGACGCGGCGCGGCTGAACGACACCGTGGCCAAGGTGCTGGAGCTGGCACCGGACCGCATCGCGCTGTTTGGCTATGCCCATGTCCCCTGGATGTCCAAGCGGCAGAAACTGATCGACGAGGCCACGCTGCCGCATGAGGTGGAACGCTACCAGCTGGCGGAACTGGCCGCGCGCCGCTTTGCCGAGGCCGGGTTCGACAGCATCGGCATCGACCATTTCGCCCGCCCCGACGACGGGCTGGCCCTGGCCGCCCGCACCGGGCACCTCCGCCGCAACTTCCAGGGCTATGTCGACGACCGCTGTGCCACGCTGATCGGGCTTGGCGCCTCGTCGATCTCGCGCCTGCCGACGGGCTTTGTCCAGAACGCCCCGGCGACGCCCGCCTATGTCCAGCGGATCGAAGCCGGGGACCTGGCGGGCGCGCGCGGCCATCTCATGACCGGCGACGACCTGCTGCGCGCCCGCGCGATCGAGATGATCATGTGCGATTTCCGGCTGGACCTGGACGCGCTGCGGGAAGAGTTCGGCCCCGAAGCCGACGGCCTGCGGGTGGAAATGACCCGGGCCGCCGAACGCTTCGGCGACCTCGTCACGCTTGGCGACGACACCCTGGCCATCCCCCCCGAGGGCCGCGCCCTGACGCGGATGGTGGCGCGCCTGTTCGACGGCTACACGCCCGACGGCGCGCGTTACAGCCAGGCCTCCTGACACCGGCCCCCGGCGGCCCGCGACAGGGCCGCCGGGGGCCGGAAAAAACCTCTGACCGCAGGCTTGAACCCCAAGTCAGACTGTCCCATCTAGACGACAGAGGACGACCTCCAGCGATGGAACAGTCCCGGGACGGCCCGGCAATTTCCAGGAGGTTGCCATGCGCCCCCCGCTTGACCGTCTGCGCCACGCGCTTTGCTTTGAAATCCTTGCTTTTGGCCTGATCGTCCCCCTTGGCACGATCGCCTTTCACATGCCCGCCCATGACATCGGCGCGGTCAGTCTTGTCGGGTCCGCGATCGCGACGCTGTGGAACATTCTCTACAATTCCGGGTTCGACCGGGTGCTGCACCACCGGCGCGGCACCACGGCCAAGACTCTGCGCCTGCGGCTGCTGCACGCGGTGCTGTTCGAGGCCGGACTGCTGGCGCTGCTCATGCCCTTCTTGGCCTGGTATCTGGACATCTCGCTTTGGCAGGCGCTGGTGATGGACCTGTCCTTTGCCGCCTTCTTCCTGGTTTATGCCTTCGCGTTCAACTGGGCCTACGACCTGCTGTTTCCCCTGCCCGACGGCCAGGAGGCGTGACGCCCGCACCTGCCTTCAGCCGCCGGGCGGGACGTTCGATCAGGTGCCAGGACAGCCAGCCCGCCAGCAGGACCGGGCCGAGACAAAGGAAGAAGAAACTCCAGCCCTACATCGGCCCGGTGATCGAACGGATCACCTGCTGGACCGGCCAGCCGAACAGGTAGATGCCGTAGGACAGGTCACCCGCGGGCGTCCAGTTTCCAAGATCCGGCGCCCCGCGACTGCCCAGCCAGAGAAGCGGATAGGCCGCGAAGACCGGGAACAGGGCACGGGTGGCATCCGACAGGAAGATCCCCGCCAGCGTCACCACCGCCAGCAGAGCGGCGATCCACGCCCGTGGCCTGTGGTGGCGAAAGACAAACCACATCACAGCCCCGGAAAAGAACCCGGGCGCACCGTACTGCAAGGCCCAGCGGTGCAGGTCGTCGGCGAAAGGCGCAAACAGCCGCACCCAGATGGCCAGCACCAGGAAAAACAGGCAGCCCGGCAGCGTCAGCAGCCGCAGCGCATACAGCAGGCCGACCAGCAGGTACAGCAGCACCTCGGCCTCGATGGTCCAGTAGACCGGGTTGAGGCTCTCCCCCACCGGGGCGTCGTAATAGGTGAACTCCGGCACTTTCGCCCGGGTGGAATCCGCGGCCAGCGTCCTCAGCAGGTTCCGCCAGGTCCGCTCATCCGCCAGATGCGCGCCGGCCCCGTCAATCAGGAACGGCACCAGGAGAAAGACAAGCAACACGCTGACCGCGTAGGCCGGGTAGACCCGCAGGAAACGCCTGCGCGCATAATCCCACGAGCTGTCACAGGCGAACCGGCTGCGCGTGACCAGGAAACCGCTGAGCACAAAGAACACCTGCACCGCGTAGAAGCCTGCGACCTCGCCGGTCAGCACTTTGAACAGGTCTCCGTCCTCGGTCCCGGTGGCGATCAGGAAACTGTGCGACAGCACCACCGCCACCGCCGCCCACAGGCGCAGCGTGTCGAAATTGCGGTATCGCCCGGTGTCGGACACGACGCCGGACCTCCCCCTGCCAACGGCGGGGGGCGGCATTACTTGGCGCCTCGTTTGGGCCTTGCCGTGGCGCGGCCCGTTGCGATTTCAGGTCTTGAGGCCCTTGCGGGTCGGGCGTGCGGGCGCCCCAGGGGCGCGCGAACAGAAACACTCATCAGAAAATCCGGACACGGGAAATTCCGACGAGCGTGCGCCCGAATATCCGGGCTGGCAAGTTTTTTGACGCAGGGTGTCGTTGCGTCATCCGGATGGCCCGGAAACCGGGCGCCGCATCAGCCGCGCGGGCCGATCAACGTTTCGATCCGGCCCAGCCCCGCGATTTCGACCACGCAGGTGTCCCCGGGCGCCAGCGCGCCCACGCCCGCGGGCGTCCCGGTCATGATCAGGTCGCCGGGGGCCAGTTTCATCGAGTGCGACAGGATCGAGATCACCTCGGGCACGGTCCAGATCATCTCGGCCAGGTCGCCGTCCTGGCGCGTCTCGCCGTTGACCGTCAGCCGGATCGCCCCCTTGTCCGGATGGCCGACCGAGGCCACCGGATGCACCGGGCCGACCACGGCGGAGGCATCGAAATCCTTGGCCCAGTCCCAGGGCCGCCCCTGTTTCTTGGCCTCGGCCTGCAGGTCGCGGCGGGTCAGGTCGTTGCCCACGGCATAGCCCCAGACATGGGACAGCGCGTCCGCCTCGGCAATGTCGCGCCCGCCCGTGCCGATGGCCACCACCAGTTCCGCCTCGTGGTGAAAATCGCCGGTCTCGGGCGGATAGGGCACGGTCGCGCCGCTGTCGACCAATGCGCCCGCGTGCTTGGTGAAGAAGAACGGCGGATCGCGGTCCGGGTC
>NZ_JARAMO010000189.1:0-8805 GCF_028807275.1 Mameliella sp. AT18 | reverse complement strand
CCGCCGAAAGCTGGCTGAACAATGCCGCCACCAACGAGACCCGCGGCAAGGTTCTGTCGGCCTACATGATCGCGCAGACGCTGGGGCTGATCGGGGCGCAGGGGCTGCTGACGCTGGGGGATGCGGCGACCTCGGTGCTGTTCATCGGTGCCTCGATCCTGGTGTCCATCTCCTTTGCGCCGATCCTGCTGTCGGCGGTGCCGGTGCCGGCGGCAGAGGTGGCGCGGCCGATGCCACTGCACCGGCTCTTTGTCAGCTCGCCCCTGGGGACGGTCGGGATCTTCCTGCTGGGCACGGTCTATGCGACGCAATCCGGCATGGGGGCGGTCTATGGCACCGAGATCGGGCTGAGCACGAACCAGATCGCAACCTTCATCGCGACGCTCTTTGCCGGGGCGTTGTTCCTGCAATACCCCATCGGCTGGCTGTCGGACCGGGTGGACCGGCGCAAGCTGATTTTCGGGGCGGCGGTGATTGGCGGGGTTGCCGCCGTGGCCGGCTGGTTTTCCGGTGGCGGGTTCTGGCTGCTGACCGGCGCGGCCTTTTTCGCAGGCGGCGTGTCGGCGCCTCTGTATGCGCTGTTCCTGGCCTATACCAACGACTTTCTCGATGCCGAGGACATGGCGGCGGCCTCGGGCGGGCTGGTGTTCACCTTTGGACTGGGGGCCATCGCGGGGCCGCTGGCGACGGGCTGGGCGATGCAGGTCTTTGGGCCCGGGGCCTTCTGGCTGTTCATGTCCGGCACCTTTGGTGCCATCGGGCTGTACGCGCTGTACCGCATGACGCAGCGGGCCGGTGTCCCGGTGGACGAGACCGACAGCTACCTCGGCATCCTGCCGACCTCGTCCCCGGTGGCGCTGGAAGCGGCCAGCGCCTGGGCCATCGACCAGGCAGAGGCAGAGGACGAGCGGGCGGAGGCTCAGTCCTCCTGATTGGAGCGTTCGCGGATGCCCGACAGCAGGCGGCCCACAAGGAAGGTCGAACGAGGCGTGTAGATGTAGCGGGTGCGGGTTTCCGTGGCGCGGCGCTTGCGCATCCGGACCAGGCCGAAGACCACCAGCAGCGCGTGCCCCGCCGCGATCATGACAAAGAGCGCGGGCGGGCCGTAAAGCTCGATCAGGGCCGAGGCGAACCAGGGCGCGGCGATGGCGCCGACGGCGAACCAGAACATCAGCGCCGCCGAAAGCGCGATGCGTTCGTCGCTGGCGGCAAAGTCATGCGCGTGCGCGGCGGCGATCGAGAAGATCGGAAAGGTGGTCAGGCCGAAGATGGCGGCGGTCAGCATGATCCCGAGGGTGGGCAGGCCGGTGGCCAGCGCGGTCAGCGTGCAACTGGCGATGGCCGCGACCGACAGCCAGACCAGCACCCAGCGCCGATCATAGCGGTCGGCCAGCCAGCCGACCGGGTATTGCGCCAGCGCCCCGCCCGCCACGAAGGAGGCCAGGAAGAACGCGATCTGCGCGGTCTCCAGCCCGACGCCGGTGCCGTAGAGCGGGCCAACCATCCGGAACGAGGAACTGGACAGCGCGGCCACCAGCACCCCGGCCACCGCCAGCGGTGAACGCGCCCAGGCCAGGCCCGGTGTCAGGCGCGGGGCATCGGGGGTTTCCGGCGGGCGCAGGCGGCTCAGCGTCAGCGGCAGCAGGGCGGCGGTGCAGAGCAGCGCCAGCAGCGTGTAGCTGACGTAATGCGCCGGCGGCAGGATCGAGATCATCAGCTGCGCACTCAGCGAGGCGCCGAGGTCGGCGAGGCGATAGGCGCCGGTGGCGCGGCCCCGGGTCTCGTTCGTGACCTTGGCGTGCAGCCAGGCCTCGATCACCGTGTAACAGCCCGCCACGCAGAGCCCCTGGCCGATCCGCAGCGTGGCCCAGGCATAGGGGTTTTCGACCAGGACGTGGCCCAGGATGCCGATGGTGCCCAGGGCGGTGAAGGCGGCGAAGGCGCGTGAATGGCCCACCGATCCCATGAGGCGCGGCGCCCACCAGCAGCCGATGAAGAACCCGGCGAAATGCGCCGAGCCCAAGAGGCCGATCTGCGTGGTCGTGAAGTCCAGCGCCAGCCCGGACAGCGCGTCGAGCGGGCCGACGCTGCCCGAGGAAAGCTGTAGCAGGATGACCGAAAGAAAGAGCGAGGCAAAGGAGATGAACAGGCGCATGTCGTGTTTCTGCCCGCTCGGGCGGCAGAAGTCAGGTGGCTTCGCGACATATTCTTGTCGTTTCGGCCGTGGCCTCCGCTCAGCCGGGGGTGGGCCAGTCGTGCAGCTTTCCCGCCTCCAGACGCCATGTCCGGGGCGGCTGCATCCGGGCGCGCAGCCGGTCTATGCGCCAGGCGGTCTGGTCCGGCGCATGGATGGGATCGCAGCGAAACCGCGTTTCTACCCCCGGCGCGCCGCCCGCGCCCGGCGTCAGGATCAGCCCCAGCGGACGGCAGTGCCCCATGCCCGCCCCGGCCTCTGCCGCAAGGTGCAGCCGGCGCACAGGGGTCATGGGGGGCGGCTCTGCCAGGTCCCCGACCACCAGTGGCGCTGCGCCGCTGCGCAGCGCCTCTTCCATCGCCCAGAGGCTGTCGACGGGGCGGTCGGTGGCGACGAAGATCACCTCTCCGGGCGGCAGGATCGCCTGCATGCCGCAGGGGTTGAGCTGATCCGGGCTGTGGCGGCGGGTGATCCAGATCACCGGCCCGCCCGCCTGTGCCGCGACATGCAGCGCCAGCGTGCGCCGGGCCTGACCGCAGAGTTCGTGCACGCGGGCATGCGGCAGCAGGATGTCACGCCACAGAACCAGCGCGGGGGGCGGCGCATGGGGGCGGCGCGTGAGCAGGGCAGAGGCCATTGTCATGGGGCAAGATTAGCGTGTTCTTATTTTGTTCTCAAGCGTGGAGTTCGGATTGCCCGACGAAAATGCGCCGGGACCGGTGCCCCTTGCCATCCCGGCTGGGCCTGTCATCTTGGCGCCCGACCGACGATTTCAGACAAGGGCCTTTCCCATGAAGATGAACCCGCTGGGCCGCACCGGCCTGATGGTGTCCGAACTGTGCCTGGGCACGATGACCTTCGGCAACCAGACCCCGCCCGCAGAGGCCCACCGCCAGATCGACAGGGCGCTGGAGGCCGGGATCAATTTCATGGACACCGCCGAGATGTACCCGGTGAACCCGGTCCGGGCCGAAACCTATGGCCGGACAGAGGAAATCATCGGCGACTGGAACGCCGCCTCTGGCCGCCGGTCCGAGTGGATCCTGGCCACCAAGCATTCCGGCGAGGGCAGCATGGCGCGCGACGGGGCGCCGATCACCTCGAAGACGATCCGTGACACGGTCGAGGCCTCGCTCAAGCGCCTCAAGACCGATTACATCGACCTCTACCAGTTCCACTGGCCGAACCGGGGCAGTTACATGTTCCGCAAGAACTGGCGCTATGACCCCTCGCAATCGGGCTGGACCCGCGCGCAGGTGGTGGCGGACATGGAGGATTGCCTGGGCGCGTTGCAGGCCGAGGTCGAGCGGGGCACAATCCGCGCCTTTGGCCTGTCGAACGAAAGCGCCTGGGGCACGGCGCTGTGGCTGGAGGCGGCGGAGCGCGTGGGTGGGCCGCGCGTGGCGTCGATCCAGAACGAATACTCGCTGCTCTGCCGGCTGGCGGACACCGACCTGGCGGAACTGATGGTCTACGAGGACGTGGGCCTGCTGCCCTTCTCGCCGCTGGGGGCCGGGTTCCTGACCGGCAAGTACCAGGGCGGCGCGGTGCCCGAAGGCTCGCGCATGTCGCTGAACGAGACGATGGGCGGGCGGCTGAGCCCGCGTGTCTTCGAGGCGGTGGAGGCCTATCTTGGCGTGGCGCGGGAGTTTGACCTGGACCCGGTGCACATGGCGCTGGCCTGGTCGGCGCGGCGGCCTTTCGTGGCGTCCTCGATCTTTGGCGCGACCACGCTGGAGCAGCTGGACCACCTGCTGGGGGCCAGCGACCTGGTGCTCTCCGACGACCTGCTGGCGCGCCTGGACGAGGTCCACAAGGCGCATCCGATGCCCTATTGAGACGGCCCCTCCGGGCGGCGCGTCATTGCCGGGCCAGCCGCTCGAAGGGATCGCGTTCCAACTTGGCATGCGGCTCTGCCGGGGCGTCGAAATCCGGAAGGTAGAGTCCCGCAGTCCAGCTTTCGGGCAGCTTGTCGATCACTACCGCAAGCCATTTGCTGGCGGCGGCCGCACGTTTGCGCAGCCGGTCCGCGGCATCCGGGTCGCGGTCACGCAGGCGGTCGTAGCGGCCGACAACCCAGGCCTGGACCCGGTCGGGGCCAATGGAAAAGTAGAGCACGAGCGCGGCCACGAGGCTCATCACCGCAAGAAAGACCACGAAGCCCGGTTTCAGGATGACAAGCGTCAGCAGGAGCAGCAGCGAAAGGATCCTTGGCGCGTCCGGGCGCCGCAGGAAAGCCCGGGTCCGCGTGCGGAGCCATTGCAGCGGAGGTCCTTTTTTGCCGGTGCGTTCGGACGGCTGGGCCCGTGCCGCGACGGCAGGCGCATGATCCTGCGCAGCTGATCCTTGAGGGATGATGCGCCGGCGACGCCTTTGCCGGGCCGCTTGTTCCGACGGTGATTGCGTGTCCTCATGCTGGTCCAGCATCGTTCGAATTGCCAGAAGATCCGGATCGGCGGACCCGTCACAATACGCGTCTGCTGATGGGGTGTCTGGATGAGGGGCCTTTCGCATTCTGCCTTCCCAACTTTCCTGGAACGTCTTTTTCAAAGACCTGGGCCGCGCAAAAGGCAGGACATCGTTCAACCCGTTTGCGCCCCTTCAGGGTAATGTTGAATGCGGCGGAATTATGGTGCTGGCGGACTTCGGGCCGGGGTGTTGCCCCTATCCCCTCACCTTTGCCTCCAGCGCCCTGACGTGGTCGGGCAGGGCGCGGGCGGTGATGCTGGCCTCTTTCACCAGGTGGTCGAAATGACGGGTGATGGCGGTCACGCGTTCGGTGTCGCGGAAGGCCAGGTAGTTGCGGCCCATGTAGAGCACCGCCAAGAGCGGACCGAAGACCGTGACCGGCGCCGAGTAGAGCCGTCGGGCATCAAAGAGATAGATCCGCAGCCGGGGGTAGAGCGTGGCGCTGAGGCCCGCCAGTTGCGCCAGTTGCACGCGGCGAATGTCGGCCGGGATGCCGGCGTAATAGCCCACGCCTTCGGCGAAGCTTTCGACCTCGTAGAGGGGCAGGGCGATTTCATAGTCGGATTTCGAGGCGCGCATCCAGTCCAGCCGGTCCTCGGACGCGTTGATCGCCTGTTCGGTGGTGCGGCCCAGATGCGGCCCGTATTCCCATTCCAGCACCGCGCGCGTCTTGAGCATGTCGGGCAGCGCGGCGGGAACGTGGCGGATCTTGTAGCCCTCCGCCTCGCGATGCCAGCGGAAGATCTGTTCGTCCACCAGCGCCCGGGGCGCCTCTGTCAGGGTCAGGGAGGTGGCCAGCAGGTCGGCGGCGGATTCCGGTCGATCCGAGAGGCCCAGGAGCCAGTCCGACGACACGCCGAGCGCCTGCGCGCAGGAGCCGACAAGCTGGGCATTGGGCAGGCGCGCGCCGGTGTCCTTGAGCAGTTGCGAGATGGTCGAGCGGTCGACGCCCACGGCCCGTGCCAGCGCGGTCTGGTTCGACCCGGCCCGCTGCATCGCCTCTGTCAGCCGTTTGCGCAGCAGGTCCGCGCGCACCCGCTTGTCGATAATTTTGCTCATTGATGATTTTTGTCACATAACGCGAGAAATGTGAACCATAGACAGGATGCCACCCCGCTCACGCGGCCGTTACCCTGGCCCCGAGTTCAGAACATTCGGAGGTTTTATGGAAACGCGGGCGCGCACGCTTGTGAAATCCGTCCTGTGGACGGCATTGGGACTGGTGTCGATGGCGGGGGTGGGCCTGGCCTTTACCGGCTCATTGGCGGTCGGGGGCGGGATGGCGGTGGTGAACGCCGTGATCGGCTTTCTGTCCTACCTGGTTTACGAGCGCCTCTGGTCGGGTATCCGCTGGGGCCGGCATGTCTGAGCGGCTGCGCGGGCTGGAATGGCCGACGCTGTTGCTGTTGGCGGGGTGTTATGCCCTCTGGGCGCTGGGGACGACATGGGCGGCGGCGGTCTGGCTGCCGCTGGGTATGGTCCTGGTGACGCTGGGCGCGGCGCTGCATTCCTCTCTGACGCATGAGATGCTGCACGGACATCCGTTCCGGTCGCGGTTCTGGAACGGGGCGCTGGTGTTTCCGGCGCTGTCGCTGGTGGTGCCCTACCTGCGGTTCAAGGACACGCACCTGGCGCATCACCGGGACTCGATCCTGACCGATCCCTACGACGACCCCGAGAGCAATTTCCTGGACCCCAAGGTCTGGCACCGCCTGCCGCGCGCGGCGCGGATGGTGATGCGGGTGAACAACACGCTGGCAGGGCGGATGTTGCTGGGGCCCTTGCTGGGGACACTGGCCTTTACCCTGTCGGACCTGCGCGCGGTGAGGCGCGGGGACCGGCGGGTGCTGCTGGGCTGGGCGCTGCATGTGCCGGCGGTGGGTGTAGTGGTCTGGTGGATGGTGGCGCTGGGGCGGATGCCGGCCTGGGCCTTCCTGCTCAGCACCTATGCGGCGCTGGCGATCCTGAAGATCCGCACCTTCCTGGAGCACCGCGCGCATGAGGACGCGCGGGGGCGGACGGTGATCATCGAGGATCGCGGGCCGCTGGCGCTGATCTTTCTCAACAACAACCTGCATGTGGTGCACCACATGCACGCGATGGTGCCCTGGTATCGGCTGCCGGTGATGTACCGCCGCAACCCGCAGCGCTACCTGTCGCGCAACGGCGACTACCGCTATCGTTCTTACGCCGAGGTGTTCCGGCGCTATTTCCTGCGTGCCAAGGACCCGGTGCCGCATCCGCTCTGGCCGCGGGGCTGACCCTGTCCCGGGGAGGGTTGCGCTTGCACCTGTCGGCCCGCTGCCGCTAATGGCGGCATGGACCTCTGGATCATTGCCACCCTTTGCGCGGCCACCTTTCAGACCGCGCGTTTCATGCTGCACAAGCTGTTGGCGACGGGCGACATCAGCGCCACGGGCAGCACCTTTGCGCGGTTTGCCTATGCCATGCCGGCGGGACTGGTGGTGCTGCTGCTGTACCTGGGCCTGACCGGGACCAGCCTGCCCATGCCCGCGCCTGCCTTCTGGCCCTGGGCGGTGGTCGGCGGACTGGGGCAGATCCTGGCCACCGTGCTGGTGGTCCTGGCCTTCCGCGAGCGCAATTTCGCCGTGGGCATCACCTTCAAGAAGACCGAGGTCATCCAGACCGCGCTGATGGGGTTCGTCCTTTTGGGTGAGGCGATCTCTCCGCTTGGCTGGCTGGCGATCGGGATCGGGCTGGTGGGCGTGCTGATGCTGTCCAAGACGCCGGATGCGGCGGGGCTGTGGCGCGGGCTGCGCAGCCGCGCGGTGCTGCTGGGCGTCGGGTCGGGCTTTTTCTTTGCCGTCGCGGGCGTGGGCTATCGCGCCACGACGCTGGAAGTGCCCAGCGAGGACCCGGTGCTGCGCGCGGCCCTGTCGCTGGTCTGCGTGACGGCCATGCAGACCCTGGGCATGGCGTTCTGGCTGCGTTGGCGCGAGCCGGGGCAGATTGCTGCCGTCTGGGCCGCGCGAGGCCGGGCGGTCTGGCTGGGGCTGACCTCGATGGCCGGAACAATGGGTTGGTTCACCGCCTTCACGCTGCAGAAGGCGGCCTATGTCTACGCGCTGGGCCAGGTGGAGTTGATCCTGTCGCTGGCGGCCTCGGTCCTGTTCTTTCGCGAATCCGTCACGCGGCGGGAGGTGCTGGGGATCGCGGTGCTGACGGCCTCGATCCTGGTTCTGGTTCTGGGGCTGTGAGCGGCGCGCGCGAGAGCGCGTCGCGCAGGACCAGCGTCACGGTGGTGAAGCTGACGTAAAGCAGAAGATACCACGATCCCATCTTGGACAGGTGCACGAGGTCGAGGGTGGTCTGGCCCTTGTAGAGCCATGTATTGGTATTCGTGCCCACGTTCTCGGCGATCCAGAGGAAGATCGAGGTGAGGAAAGCGGCCACGGGCAGCGGCATCCAGCGGCGGGTACGGTTGATCGTGAACCAGACGCGGGTGCGGGCGAAGAGCAGCACCGTGGCGGCCATCAGGACATAGCGCGCGTCGGGTAAGTAGTGGTGGGCGAAGAAATTGACGTAGATCGCCACGGCCAGCGTCACGCTGGTCCAGAACGGTGGGTAGGGCGCGAATTTCATGTCGAAGATGCGGATGACGCGGGCCATGTAGCTGCCGACCGCCGCGTACATGAAGCCGGAGAAGAGCGGCACGCCGTGGATCTTCAGAAGCGCGTCCTCGGGATAGGCCCAGCTTCCGGCATTGACCTTGAACAGTTCCATCGCCGTGCCGGTGAGGTGGAATAGCAGGATGACCCTGGCCTCGGTCAGGGTTTCGAGTTTCAGCGCAAGGAAGGAGAGCTGCAGGGTGAGGGCATAGAGGAAGAGCCCGTCGTAGCGGTGAAGCGCCCAATTGTCCTGCCAGATGCGGTCCGACAGGATCAGCCCGCCCAGCATCAGGAAGCCGAAGAGGCAGGCCCAGCCCTGCTTGAGCAGGAACATCAGGAGATCGGCAAGGCCGGTGGGGAGATGCGCGCGGGTGAAATCCCCGAGCGCGCGTTCGAGGCGTCTGGTCGTGATCATGGCGTCTTGTGGTCCCTTGGGGGAGGGCACGCCAGTCAGGGATGCCTGACCTTTTGGCTGCTGGGGAGCGGGGGCGCTGCCCCCGTCTCCCTTCGGTC
>NZ_JARAMO010000188.1:0-10552 GCF_028807275.1 Mameliella sp. AT18 | reverse complement strand
AGCGCGCTGGTCGCCTCGTCCAGAAGCAGCACGGGGGTGTCACGCAGCAGGGCCCGGGCAATGGCGACACGCTGCCGTTGACCACCGGACAGGCGAGAGCCACGCGTGCCGACCTGCGTGTCCAGGCCCGACTCCAGCCGGGGCAGGAAGTCCGAGACATGGGCCGCATCCAGCGCCTGTTGCAGCTCTGCCTCGGGCACCTCGCGGTCCAGCACGATGTTGTCGCGCAGGCTCTCGTCAAAGAGCAGCGCCTCCTGGCTGACGACAGAGATCATGCCGCGCAGATCGTCCAGCCGCAGCGCGGACACCGGCACGCCCCCGATGTCCACCGTGCCCGCCTGCGGGTCGGCCATGCGGGTCAGCAGGTTGAAGACCGTCGATTTCCCTGCGCCGGAAGCACCGACCAGCGCCGTGGTCTGTCCCGGTGCCGCTTCAAGCGTCAGGCCGCGCAGGACCTGTGCCTCGCCATAGCTGAGGTCGACGTCCCGCAGGCTGATCCCGGGGACGCCCTCGGGCGGGGGCAGGGGGCTGTCCGGATCACGCATGGCGGGCCGCGTTTCCAGCATCTCGATGATCCGCTCGATCGAGGCCGCGGCCACCTGCCAGACGCCGGACACGGCGCCCAGCCGGCGCAGCGGTTCAAAGGCCAGGCCGATCGCGGTGAAGAAGGCCATGAAATCGCCCACGGTCTTTTCGCCGGCCAGGATCTCTCCGCCGCCGAACCAGAGCACGCCGACAAAGCCGATCCCCGACATCAGGTCGATCAACCCGGGCAGCGAGGCCTGCCCGGCGGCGCTGCGCGTCTCGGCCCGGATGCGGGCCCGTGTCAGGTGGCGGTATTTCCCGGCCATCCAGCCTTCCAGCCGGTTGAGCTTGACCGGGGTGATGCCGTGAAAGACCTCGTTCAGGCGGGTCGACAGGCGCGCGGCGATATCGCGGACCTCGCGCGCGTTGCCGCGCACGAAACGCTGCAACAACACCGAGGGAAAGACCAGCAGCGGCGCGCCGATCAAGGCCACAAGCGTCCAGCGCCAGTCGATCGCCAGCGCCACGCCGAAAAGAGAGATCAGCGCGACGACGTCACGCCCGGCGCCGGTGACAAGCGTGTTCCAGACCTTGGCAATCGCGTTCACGTCGCCTTCGACCCGCTGGATCAGGTAGCCGGGGCCGTGTTCCTGGTGAAACCCGGGGTCCAGTCGCATCAGGTGTTCCAGCAGGTCCTGCCGAATGTCGCCCATCGACATCTGCGAGACCCGCGTCAGCAGCACCTTCTGCACCACGCTGGCCACGGCCCGCACGAAAAAGATCGCCATGACCGCCAGCCCGACCCAGACCAGCGCATCCGAATTGCCGCCGACAAAGACATCGTCGAACATCGGCTTCATCATGTAGCTGAGCAGGCCGAACATGCTGCCCTCGATGGACATGAAGACCATCGCCAGCGCCATCAGCCCGGCATAGCGTTTCAGGTAGCGCCGCCAGAGCCAGAGAAACAGGCCCTTTCGGTTGGGTTCGCCCTTTGGCCTAGCCACCCATCAACTCCCGCGCGCAGTCAATTTCGGGGCGGCGTGCCTCCCACGCGGACTGGATCGCCTTGGCCTGGTACTCGGTCCTGATCCAGTCCTCGAAGCCGATTTCGCCGAGCTCCTGACGCGCCTCGAAGACCCGCAGAACATAGTCCTGCACCCCGGTCTTGGTGAAATCCAGATGCATGTAGCGGAGGCCAAGCTGTTTCTTGGCTGCGGCGATGGGGGCGTTCTCGAAGACCAGCAGGTACATGGCGGCCACGAACCCGGCCCGGTCGGCGCCGGACTTGCAGTGGAACATCATCGGCCGTTCCGCCGCCCGCAGGGCGTCGATGACGCCGATGATCCTCTTGCGGGGGGCCGCTTCGCGCGCCCAGAGCTTGGCATTGACCAGGGTCATGCCAAGGGCTTCGACGCTTTCCTTTTCAAAAAGGTAATGTGCGTGCTTGTCCTCTCCGCGCAGGTTGACCACCGTGCGGATCCCCATCGCGGCATAGCGTTCGAACCGCCGGTGAGTTGGCTGGTTCGAGCGATAGACCCCCGGCGCGATCTGGAAGAAGTTGGTCCAGAACACCCGCAGGAAAGCATGGTCGAAGAGGTTGTAGTGCAGGGAAGACCAGCGCCGCGCCGAGGGGGTCGAAATGTCCCGCCCGAAGGAATGGCGCAGGCGGCGTTCGGCCGCGTCCAGTCTGCTCCAGAGTTTTGCCAGCATACGCGATAGGATCCCCGACGTTCAGGCGCGCGGTTTACGCGGCATTCCGCGGCCTGTCCAGCAAGGGCAGATATTGACGGCAGGGCGCCGCCCGTTAACGTCGCGCCGCACAGTTACAGGAGTCGCCCATGCCCTTGTCCAACGGCCGTCCCCACATGGCCCTGCCGGGGCCGTCGATGATGCCCGACCGCGTCTTGCAGGCGATGCACCGCCCGGCGCCCGACATCTATTCGCCGGAGCTGCATCAGATGGTCGCCGGTATCGTGCCGGACCTCGCCTATGTGGCGCAGACGGACGGACAGGTGGCGATGTACATCTGCAACGGCCACGGCGCCTGGGAGGCGGCCCTGTCGAACACCGTGGCCCCGGGCGAGGCGGTGCTTGCGCCCACCACCGGTGCCTTCGGTCACGGTTGGGCCGAGATGGCCCAGGGGCTGGGCGCCGAGGTCGAGATCATTGACCACGGTCGCACGGCACCGATTGACCCGGAGCGGGTCCGCGCCGCCCTGCTGGCGGACAAGGGCCAGCGCATCAAGGCGGTGCTGGCGGTGCATGTCGATACCTCGTCTTCCGTGCGGTCGGACATCGCCGCGTTGCGCGCCGTACTGGACGAGACCGGACACCCGGCGCTCTTGATGGTCGACTGTATCGCCTCGCTGGGCTGTGACGAGTTTCGCATGGATGCCTGGGGCGCCGACGTGATGGTGACCGGCTCTCAAAAAGGGCTGATGGTGCCGCCCGGGCTGGGCTTTGTCTTTTTCAACGCCCGTGCGGCAGAGGTGCGGCGTGCCATGCCGCGTGTCTCGCGCTATTGGGATTGGGGACCGCGCGCGGACCCGGCGATGTTCTACCAGTATTTTGGCGGCACCGCGCCCACGCATCACCTCTATGGCCTGCGCGCCGCGCTGGACATGATCCGCGAAGAGGGGATCGAGGCGGTCTGGGCGCGTCATGCCCGGCTGGCGCAGGCGATCTGGGCGGCGGGCGAGGCCTGGGCCGCGGACGGGCCGTTCCGGTTGAACGTGCCGGATCGCGCGCACCGTTCGCATGCGGTGACGGCGGCACAACTGGGCGCCCCTCTGGGCGACCGTTTGCGGGAGTGGTGCCGCGAGGAAGCTGGGCTGGTGCTGGGTGTGGGGCTGCGGGTGGGGGATCCGGACGATCCCACCGGCTCGGGCTATTTCCGTTTCGGGCACATGGGGCATGTGAACGCGCACGGCATCCTCGGCCTGATCGGCACGGTCGAGGCGGGGCTGACGGCGCTGGATATCCCGCATGGAGCCGGGGCGGTGGAGGCGGCGGTCAAGGTCGTCACGGAGTAAACAGCGCGACCTGTCCCTGATATTCCCGGGGCAGGCGGATCACTCCGCCTGCAACCCGCCGGCGTCCAGCCGCAACTGCCGGTCCATCCTGGCCGCCAGGTCCAGGTTGTGGGTGGCGATGAGGCAGGACAGCCCGGTTTCGCGCACCAGCGTCATCAGCGCGCCGAACACCCGGTCCGAGGTCGAGGGATCAAGGTTGCCCGTCGGTTCGTCCGCCAGCAACAGGCGCGGTGCATTGGCCATCGCCCGGCAAAAGGCCACCCGTTGCTGTTCGCCGCCCGACAGGGCCGCAGGCCGGTGGGCGGCGCGGTCCTTGACGCCGACGCTGTCCAGGAGGGCCAGCGCCCGGTCTTCGGCGGCACCGCGGGGCACGCCGTTGGCCAGCTGCGGCAGCACGATGTTTTCCAGCGCCGTGAACTCGGGCAGCAGGTGGTGGAACTGGTAGACAAAGCCCACATCCGCGCGCCGGACCGCCGTGCGGCGCCGGTCGCTGCGGTCCTGCATCTCTTCGCCCCCGATCTCGACGGTGCCGGCGTCCGGCGTGTCCAGCAGTCCGGCGATATGAAGAAGCGTCGACTTGCCCGCACCAGAGGGGGCCACCAATGCCACGACCTCGCCACGGGTGACTTCCAGGTCGATGCCGCGCAGGACCTGCACCTCGTTAGGCAGCCCCTTGTTGTAACTCTTCTCGATGCCCGTCAGGCGCAGGACCGTGTCACTCATAGCGCAGCGCCTCCACCGGGTTCATCCGGGCCGCGCGTCGGGCCGGAAAGATCGTGACGATGAAACTCAGCCCCAGCGACAGGCCTACGGCAGACAGTACATCCTTCAGGTGCAGTTCCGCGGGCAGGGCATAGATGCCCCGGATCGACGGATCCCAGACCCCGCCCCCCGACAGGTAGTTCACGGCGGCAAAGATCGGGTCGATGTAGATGGCGAAGAGGCAGCCCAGAAGCACACCCAGCGCCGTCCCGATCAGCCCGGTGAAGGAACCGCAAATGAAGAAGACCCGCATCACGGATCCCTCGGTCAGTCCCATCGTACGCAGGATGCCGATGTCGCGGCCCTTGTTCTTGACCAGCATGATCAGGCCCGAAACGATGTTCATCGTCGCGATCAGAACCAGCACCGAGAGGATCACGAACATCACGTTGTCTTCGATGTCCAACGCCCGCAGGAAACCGCCAGAGGCATCCTGCCATGTCCAGACCAGCGCGCCGGTGCCCGCCGCCTGGCCGATGGCGCGGGTGTACCTTTCGACCTGTTCGGGGTCCTCGACGGTGATCTCCAGTTCGTCCGCCACGCCCTCGCGGTTGAAATACAGTTGCGCCTCTTCGAAGGGCATGTAGACCCGCGTCCGGTCGATGTCATAGCGCCCGGCGGTAAAGATATAGGTGACCGGGTAGCTCTTGACCCTGGGGCTGACCCCGAACGGCGTCTTGACCCCGTTGGGAGAGATCAGGTCGATCGTGTCGCCCAGTCCCACGCCCAGCATCTGCGCCACGCCCGACCCGATGGCGATCCCCGTGTCGAAATCCACGATATTGCCGATGCCGGTTTCCATGTCGGCGATGCGTGGGATCTCGATCAGGTCGGCCTCTGCGATGCCGAAGACCTCGACACCCGCGTTTCGGCCCTTGCCTGTGGCCATGACCTGGCCCTTGACCAGCGGGGCCACGCGGGTCACGCCGGGAACCTCGCGCACGCGCTCGGCCATTGCCTCGTGGTCGGGCAGGGTGCGGGTCGGTTGCCCGTCCTCGCCGGTGCGCTGGATGTGGTAGACGGTGACATGGGCGTTGGCGCCCACGATGGTGTCGACGAATTCCGCCCGGAACCCCGACCGGACCGCCAGTGTCGCGATCAGCGCAAAGACCGCAAGCGTGATGCCGATGAGGGAAATCCAGGTCATGACAGAGACGCCACCTTCGGCGCGCTTGGCGCGCAGATAGCGCCAGGCGATCATCCATTCGAAAAGGGCGAAGGGCGGCGGCTGGCGCGTCATCGGCGATCTTTCTTGTCCTGCTCGCGGCGGAAACTGGCCTTTTGCCCCGCCGGGGTCAAGCTGTGGCGGCACTTGTGAGCGGGGCGCCGCAGGTCTATCCTGGCTTTGTGACAAGGGGGAAGCTGCCCGATGCCAAACTTTGATCGTCTGACAGAGGCGCAGATCCGCAAGGCCGAGGCGGAAGGCAAGCTGAAGAACCTCGAAGGCGAGGGCAGGCCGTTGCCACATCGCCCCGGCGATGCGCTGATCGACCCGGGTGAGGCGGTGGGCTATCGCATCATGGCGGAGGCCGGAGCCTTGCCAGAGGAAGTGGGCCTGAAGGCACAGATGGATGCCGCTCGTGCCGACTGGCAGGCCGCAACCGATCCTGACGAGAAGAAGCGCCTCATGGCCCGTATCGCGGACTTGCAGATGCGCTATGAAATCGCTCGTGACGCGCGGCGCAAATTCATGCGTTGACGCGGGCCACGCGCGGTTCATAAATGCGCCATGACCGGACCTCGTTACCCTGACCTGATCGCCGCCCTGCCTGAAACCGTGCCCTTCGTCGGGCCCGAGGTACAGGAGCGCGCCCGCGGTGCCCTGTTCAAGGCCCGCCTTGGTGCCAACGAAAGCGTTTTCGGCCCGTCCCCCTTTGCCATTGCCGCGATCCAGGACGAGGCCGCCGAGGTCTGGAAATATGCCGATCCCTCGCATCTGGATCTCAAGGGCGCGCTGGCTGCGAAAATGGCCTGTGCTGCGGAAAACATCCTGATTGGTGAGGGGATCGACGGGTTGCTGGGCTATCTCGTCCGGCTGCTGGTGGCGCCGGGCGACACGGTCGTGACCTCCGACGGCGCCTATCCGACCTTCAACTACCATGTGAACGGCTATGGCGGCGTGCTGCATAAGATCCCCTATGCCGGCGATCACGAGAACCTGGGCGGGCTGATCGAGAAGGCGGCGGAGGTCGACGCCAAGCTGATCTACCTTGCCAACCCCGACAACCCGATGGGCAGCTGGCATTCAGGCGCTGCGATCGAGGCGGCATTGGATACGCTCCCCGATGGCTGCGTGCTGGCCCTGGACGAGGCCTATATCGAGTTCGCGCCCGAGGGCACCGCGCCCCGGATCGACCCCGAAGACGACCGGGTCGTGCGCCTGCGCACCTTTTCCAAGGCCTATGGCATGGCGGGTGCGCGCATCGGCTATGCGATCTCGGCCGCGCCGGTGATCCGTGCCTTTGACAAGATCCGCAACCATTTCGGCATGAACCGGATGGCGCTGGCCGGGGCGCTGGCGGCCCTGCAGGACACCGAGTGGCTCGAAGAGGTCTTGCGCCTGACCGAGGACGCGCGGGGCGAGATTGCCCGCATCGCCGAGGCGAACGGGCTGACCACGTTGCCGTCGGCCACGAATTTCGTTGCCGTGGATTGCGGGCGCGACGGGGATTTTGCCCGCGCGGTGCTGGCTGGACTGATCGACCGCGGGGTCTTTGTCCGCATGCCCTTTGTGGCGCCGCAGGACCGCTGTATCCGCATCAGCGCCGGTCGGTCCGAGGACCTGGCGGTTCTGGAAGAGACCTTGCCGGCCGCGCTGGCCGCTGCGCGGGAAACCGTCTCCGCCTAGGCGAAACGGCGCGCATTAACCGGAAATTCAACGGATCGCGGATTCCTGACCTGACTTGCAGGCCGGATGCGCTAAACTCTTGCCTGCATGCAGCCGCAGGCAGGAGGCACCGCGATGGAGAACCGTCACCCGCAACCGGTCGAGGATTACACCTCCGCCAACATGGTCTTGATCTTCGTCAACTTGCTTTGGGTCTTTGTTCTGCTGTGGTCGTGGTGGGGCCTGGGGCCGGTCCTGATCGTCGCGGTTCTTCTCAACCACCTGATCACCCGGCTGGAGCTGGCGCGACGCCGCCATGAACAGCGCTTTGACCGCTTCTGACCCCTCTCTTTTCGTTTCGGTCAACGCGGATTAGGGTCCTGCCAAACACGCAGGAGCCCTTCATGCCCGAAATTTCCGTTGCCGAAATCCAGCGCCTTTCAGAAACCGCCCTGGCCATGCATGGCGCCGGTCCGGCCATCGCCGCGGAAATGGCCCGCGCCATCGCCTGGGCCGAGGCGCGCGGGAACCGTATCTGTGGCCTTTACTACCTGGAAAGCTATTGCCAGCAGCTGACTTCGGGGCGGGTCGATGGCCGCGCGGTGCCGGGTATCAGCCGGCCGCGTGCCTCGGAAATCCGTGTCGATGCCGCGCATGGCTTTGCCCAACCCGCCTTTGCCGCGGCCCTGCCGCTGGCGCTGGAGGCGGCGCATGAGACGGGGGTGGTCAGCCTTGCCCTGCATCACGCGCATACATGTACCGCGCTGGGCTATTTCACCGAACAGATCGCTCGGGGTGGTGCGCTTGGGCTGGGGCTGACCAATGCCTCGCCCATCGTGGCCGCGCCGGGGGGCAAGACCCGCGTGATCGGCACCAATCCCATCGCCTTTGCCGTGCCCGACGGCCAGGGCGGCGTGGCGATGATGTTCGACCAGAGCACCACGACCGTGGCGCTGGGCCATATCACGATGGCCAAGGCGGCGGGCCGTCCCATCCCCGAGGGCTGGGCCGTCGATTCGGAGGGGCGGCCAACAACCGACCCCGAGGCGGCGCTGACCGGGTCGCTGACCAGTGCCGGAGGCTACAAGGGCTGGGGCTTTGGCCTGATGGCCGAGATCCTCGCCGCCTGTCTGGGCGGCGGAGTGCTGAGCTCGGAAGTCGCCCCGCTCAAGGCGCCAGAAGGCGCGCCGCATGATCTTGGCCAGTACTTCCTGCTGATCGATCCGGGGCAGGGGGCGTTCTACGACCGGCTGGCAGAGCTGGGCCGGGTGGTCACGCAGGACGAGGGCGCGAGAATGCCCGGCGCGGGCCGGGCCGTGCAGGAGGCAATCGACGTCCCCGATGCCCTCTGGCACCAGCTGCAGTCTCTCGCCGGGGCCTGAGATCTGCGGTCAGGCGCGCTGGGTGATCCAGACCCCCAGCGCCATGACCGCGATACCCGTCGCCCGGGTCAGGGTCAGGGGAGAGACCCGTGCGCCGAACAGCCCGAAATGGTCGATCGCCGCCGCGCTGATGAGCTGCCCGATCAGCACGAAGAAGACCGCGTTGCCGACACCGAAATGCGGCGCGATATAGGTGACGGACAGAACGTAGAAGGCCACCAGGCAGCCGCCAAGAAGCAGGTGCCGGGGCGCCGAGGCCAGCCCGCCAAAGCCCTTGGCGCCCATCAGTGCCCAGACCGCCCCGGTCGACAGCAGCGCAACGCAGAACAGGACCACAGCCGCCGCCGCCGGAGACCCGAGCCGCTGTCCCAGCGCCGCATTGAGCGCGGCCAGCGTGGGAATGCCGATTCCCGCCAGCAGCATGATCACAGCGTATTGTGTCATCCCGGATCCCTTCATGATGGCAGGTAGAAGGTGGCGCTGGCGGCGGCCACCGTGGCCGCGTCCGGCAGCCGGATCAGCAGCGCCTCGGCAAAGATCATCGCCCGCCCGGCCTTGATCACCCGGGCGGTGCAGCGCACGGCATCGCCGCGGGCCGCGCTGAGAAAACGCGTCTCGAGGTTGGTGGTGGCCACCGGCTCGAACCGGCCCAGCCGCCCCGCACAGGCAAAGACCATCGCCGTATCCGCCAGCGTCGCCAGGGCCTGGCCGCAGACGATGCCGCCCATGCGGGCGATCTCGGGGCGCACGGGGATTTCCAGCACCGCCTGATCGGGGCCGATCTCGGTGATCTCCGGCTGCAGGGCCTGGACCCAGGGTGCGAAATTCTCTTTCAACAGGTGCTGCGCGGTGGCAGGATCGAGCATGTGGACCTCCCGTCTTTCCGGCGCGACTATGACCGGAGGCGCGGGCACTGTCACGCGCCCTTGGGATGGGGCGGTTCGCCGGGCGGACTTGCAGTCCATGAACCGGACAGGAAGATGGAGCGGGACATGCACATGAGGGTACTCGCCGGGGTTGCGCTGATGACGCTGTCCGGCTGCGCGGTTTTCTGGCCGGGACAGGGGGGAACGAGCCGGAGCTGGTTCAGCCCGTCCCAGGACAGGGTCGACGTGGTGGACCCGGGGGCACGGATCTATGCGGCCAATTGCGCGGGGTGCCACGGGGCAAGGGGGCTTGGCGATGGCGCATTGGGCGCAGACCTGCCCGTGACCCCGCCGGATCTGACCGGATTGACCCTGGCCAACGGCGGCATCTTTCCCGCCGAACAAGTGATGGAAACCATCCACGGCTACCCGGGCAAGTTCCACCGCGGTTCGATGCCCGAGTTCGCGTCCGAACTGGGTGGCCCCGTGGTGGAGTGGCGCGCGCCGTCGGGCGAGGTGATCATGACCCCAAGGGGGCTGCTGGACGTGGTGGCTCATGTCGAGGGGCTGCAGGCCGACGGCTGAACGGGCTTGCCGAGGCGCTGGCGCTTTGGCAGGAAGCGGGGAGAGCAGGCATGAAAGGGGCAGGAATGGTCAGAATGACTCTCGGGCTGGTGGCGGCACTGGCGCTGGCGGGCTGCGTCGAGGAAACCGCGATGCCGGGTCCTTCGGATGGACGGTCGTTGTTCATGGAAAATTGCGCGGTCTGTCATGGCGCGGATGGCAAGGGCGATGGACAGATGGCGCGGGCCATGAGTGTCGCGCCGAAGAACCTGACGTTGATCAAGGTGCGCCACGGCAACGTCTTTCCACGGGCCAAGGTGATGTCGATCATCGACGGCTATGCACGGTCGGACCGGTCTGCATCATGGATGCCGGAGTTCGGTGCGCTGCTGGAGGGAGACCTGGTGCCCTATGACAGTGGCGACGGCAAACCGACACCGACGCCGCGCAAGCTGGTGGCGCTGGCGGAATACCTGGAATCGATTCAAGCGGAGCGCTGAGGGCCGCCGGAACGGGACTGTTTGCGGCTTGGACGCAAAGTCGCCCGCCCGCCGACCCTTTGGACAGGCTGCGCCTGTTTTTCGCTTCCGG
>NZ_JARAMO010000187.1:0-51103 GCF_028807275.1 Mameliella sp. AT18 | reverse complement strand
TTGAGAGAGAACGAGTCCTGACCCTAGTCGGGAACGGGATCGAGCGTTCAGTCACGGTCTCTGCCCTTTCTGCTGTCCTGGACCGGCGCCGCACCACCCGGATCGAGTCACGCGCGCGTCATGCTTCACCCGGCTTGTCAACCGCGCGACAGTCTTACGACCATTGTGCAATACCTCGCCGCGCGGCTTCCCTGAATACTGTCTGCAGCGCCCGGGAGAGGGGCGCGTGTATCCACGTCGCCTGGGCGATGAAGGGAGGAAATCTCATGAACCGATTCATTCTGGCAGCCGCTGCCAGCATTCTGCTGACCGGCACAGCTGCCACGGCACAAGTGACCGAGGCCGATCTGGCCGACGACCAGACCATCACGACGCAGGTCGTGACCAACGGCATGGGCCGCCACCTGCAGCGGTACAGCCCGCTGGACACGCTGAACAAGGACAACATCAAGTACCTGCAGGCAGCGTGGGCCTTCAGCTTTGGTGGCGAAAAGCAGCGCGGACAGGAAGCCCAGCCGATCATCTACGACGGTGTGATGTATATCACCGGCTCCTATTCGCGGCTCTATGCCATCGACCTCAAGACCGGCAAGGAACTGTGGCAGTACGACGCCCGCCTGCCCGAGGGCATCCTGCCCTGCTGTGACGTGGTCAACCGTGGCGCCGCGATCTATGGCGACATGATCATCTTCGGCACGCTGGACGCGCGCATCGTGGCCCTGAACAAGGACACCGGTGATGTCGTCTGGCGCGACAAGATCGCGGATTACAAGGCCGGCTATTCCTACACCGCCGCACCGCTGATCGTCGACGGGCTGGTCATCACCGGCAACTCGGGCGGTGAATTCGGCATCGTCGGCACCGTGCAGGCCCGCAACGTCGAGAACGGCGACCTGGTCTGGGAACGCCCGGTGATCGAAGGCCACATGGGCATGCTGAACGGCGAACCCTCGACCATGACCGGCGAGCTGAACGCGACCTGGCCGGGCGACATGTGGAAAACCGGCGGCGGCGCCACCTGGCTGGGCGGCTCCTACGACGAGCGCACCGACACGCTGATCTTTGGCGCGGGCAACCCCGCGCCCTGGAACAGCTGGCTGCGCGACGCGGGTCAGGACAACACCGGCAAGGGTGACAACCTCTACGCCGCCAGCCGCATCGGCATCGACCCCAAGACCGGCGAGATCAAGTGGCACTTCCAGACCACCCCGCGCGAAGGCTGGGACTATGACGGCGTGAACGAAGTGGTCGCCTACAACGACCGCGACGGCAACATGCGCCTGGCCACCGCCGACCGGAACGGCTTCTTCTACGTTCTCGACGCCGAAGATGGCGGGTTCATCTCGGCGACGCCTTTCGTCAAGGACATCACCTGGGCCAGCGGCATCGACGAGAACGGCCGCCCGATCTTCAACGAGGAGAACCGTCCCGGCGATCCCACCGCGGCCGCCGACGGCAAGAAGGGTGAAGTGATCTTTGCCTCGCCCTCCTTCCTGGGCGGCAAGAACTGGATGCCGATGGCCTTCAGCCAGAAGACCGGCAACTTCTACGTGCCCTCGAACGAATGGGGCATGGACATCTGGAACGAGCCGATCACCTACAAGAAGGGCGCGGCCTACCTGGGTGCCGGGTTCACCATCAAGCCGAACTACGAAGATCACATCGGCTCGCTCAAGGCGATTGACCCCGACACCGGTGACCTGGTCTGGGAATACAAGAACGACGCCCCGCTCTGGGGTGGCGTGATGACCACCGGCGGCGGCCTTGTCTTCACCGGCACGCCCGAGGGCAAGTTCATCGCGCTGGACGACGAGACCGGCGAGGTTCTCTGGGACTTCCAGACCGGCTCGGGCATCGTGGGTCAGCCCGTGACCTGGGAGATGGACGGCGAGCAGTATGTCTCGATCGTCTCCGGCTGGGGCGGCGCTGTTCCGCTCTGGGGTGGCGAGGTTGCCAAGAAGGTGAACTACCTCAACCAGGGTGGCACCGTCTGGACCTTCAAGCTGCCCAAGGAACTGGCCAGCCTGCAGTAAGCCGGCACACGACATCTGGAAAAGGGCGTCCCGCGGGGCGCCCTTTTTTGTTGCGTGAGTGGTGGCAGGTGGCGCGGCGCAGGTCCCGCGCCTGTCGGCGATCAGAACAGGGAGTTCTTGCGCTTTTCGACCCAGCACTTGGACGTCCCCGAGGTGATGACGTCGCCCGTGCAACAGAACAGGCAATAGCCGAACCCGCAAATCCAGAAGCAGCCCCACACGTCGATGGAGATGAGGTCGCCCAGGAAAGCGGCTATCGGTTCGGGGGGTTTTGCGCTGAGCGCCATCGTGTTGTGCGCAAGCGCAAACACCTCCAGCACGTCGGAGGGAACGGGATCGCCCTTGCGGTCGCAGCCTTCCGCCTCGAGATTGATGACCTGGCCATCGCGGATGTTGGCAAAGACCGTATCATCGCCGCAAGGCCCCTCCATCCTGCCGACCGGGACCCTGTGGCGGCCCGTGGACAGCTTTTCGACGTCGAGAAACGCGTTCGAGGCAAGGGCCTCGAAGTCCGGCTTGTAAACTTCGAACTCAATCTCCTGCCGAAAGGTCATCAGGGGCGATGCCGTGCCGGTCGAGGGTCCGCTGGGCCGCGTCAGCGAACACGACAGCCCATCCGCCGGAGACGAACAACAGGTGACGCAATACCCGAGAAGACAGATCTTGATACAGCCGGACACACCGATCGGCGGCGGCATGCCGACGTTCAGATTGGCAAGGAATGTCTGCACCGGCTGGGGCTCTTGCTCGGTCGGGGCGAGTTTGTCCATTGCCAGCCGGAACAGCGCGGCTTCCTCTTCGGTCGCCGTCCCTTTCGCGTCTTCGCAGGCCTCCGTCTCGATCTCGACGACCCGGCCGTCGTCGATGATCGCAAAGGCCGCACGGCCACAGCAACCGTCCTTGAACTTGCCGATTTCGATCCTGTGCCGTCCGGTAGACAGCTTTTCGGTATCAAGGAACTGGACGGAACTCGATACCTCGAATTCCGGGTGATGGACCTGGATTTCAACCTCTTTGGCAAAGGTTTGCACGGGTGTCCTGGTAAGTGTCGGGTCTTCGACAGCCATAACGATTTCTTTCTTTTTCAAAGGAACGGATCAAAAATGCTGAATTCGTAACTGCCCTATCTTACCATAATCAAAGCTCAACCCTGAGATGTTTCTTGATCTGACGAAATCCTTGTGGCTGTGCCTCTCGAAACCCGGGCCAGCAGCAATGGGGGCGCAGCGCCCTCTCTGGACTTCGCCCGCCTGACCGGTCTAGCCTTCGGCCCATTCGCTTTGTCCATATTCGAAAGGCGGTTTGAAATGCGGTGCCATGAAGTTGACTACGAGATTTTCGGCGATGACATGCAGATCGTCGAAGTGGAACTCGACCCGGCAGAGGTCGTGATCGCCGAGGCAGGGGCCATGAACTACATGGATGACGGGATCGGCTTTGAAACTCGTCTGGGCGATGGCGGACGCCCGTCCGCCGGGTTCATGGATTCGCTTTTGAACGTCGGCAAACGCGTGCTGACCGGCGAATCCATCTTCATGACCCATTTCACCAACAACGGTCAGGGCAAGAAGCGCGTCGCCTTTGCCGCGCCCTACCCGGGCAAGATCATCCCGGTGAACATGGCCGAGATGGGCGGCGAACTGATCTGTCAGAAGGACGCCTTTCTCTGCGCGGCCTTCGGCACGACGACCGACATCGCCTTTCAGCGTCGGCTGGGGGCCGGGTTCTTTGGCGGCGAAGGGTTCATCCTGCAGCGTCTGAACGGTGACGGCATGGCCTTCATCCATGTGGGCGGCACCGTCATCCGGCGCGAGCTGCAGGCCGGTGAGGTTCTGCGCGTCGATACCGGCTGTCTGGCCGCGATGACCAGCGGCGTCCACTATGACATCGAACGGGCCGGGAACCTCAAGAGCATGGTCTTCGGCGGCGAGGGGATCTTTCTGGCCACCCTGCGCGGACCGGGCACCGTGTTCCTGCAAAGCCTGCCCTTCTCGCGGCTGGCGGACCGCGTGCTGCGCGCCGCGGGTCCCGGCGGCAGCAAGGGCGAAGGCTCGGTGCTGGGCGGGTTGGGGGACATGTTCGGCGACAGGTGAACCCTAGTCACGGCGCCGCCACCGAATACAGCGGGACGGTTCAGCCGTGGATGCCCCACCAGCGCAGGGTCTGCACGAAATGGAGGTCGATCGCCTGCATCGCCGCCGCTTCGTCCCCGGCCTCGATCGCTGAAACGATGGCCAAGTGCTCTTCCATCGCCGAGGCAACACGGTCGGCGAGAAAGGGGCGCGTGTTCTGGATGATGGCGATGCGGGTGCGGTTCTCTTCGTAGCAGCGCCGCAGCAGAGGATTGTCGAGCTCTTCGGCAAGGGCGTCGTGCAGGCTGAGATCCACGTCGATGGCGTCGATCGCCTCTGCGGCGCCGATCCCGGCCCGCGCCCGCGACAGAAGCGCCTCATGCGCCGCGCGCAGATCGGACCAGTCGCGCCTCTGGTCGCGCGCCAGCAGGCGGCGCGCGCCTTCCTTGTCCAGCGTCGCGCGCATGTCCATGCAGTTCCGCGTCGACGCGAGGTCCGCCGACATCACCTGGATGCCGCGTTTGGGCAGGATCTCGACCAGTCCCTGCGCCTCGGCTCGCTTGACCGCCTCGCGAATCGACGAGATCGGAAACCCCAGAACGCTCACCAGTTGCTGCATCGAATGAAAGCTGCTCGAGGGCAGTTCTCCGCCTCTCAAGGCATCGACAAGGGCGCCAAAGGCACGTCTGCTCTGCGCTTCACCGCCTGCCTCTGTCATGTTTTCCTCCGCTTTCCTGTATATTTGCCGCCACTTTCAAAAATTTGCAAACAGACCCTTCTGAAAGCACTTATGGCATCACAGAAGATATTTTAACTAACATGTCAGTTATTGCAACATCAGACGATCTTTGCGCCGCGGTGCGCCGCAGGGTCGAGGGAGGACCAGACAATGACCGCCGAGAACACCGAAGTTGACGAGACAGAGGCGCCCGGATTCCGGATGCCACACATCTACGTCATTCTGTTCGTCTTCACGGCCATTGCCGCCGCATTGACCCATGTCATTCCGGCAGGTCTCTATGACCGGGTGACGCTTGCGAACGGCCGCAGCGCCATCGACCCGACCAGCTACCGCGAGGTTCCGGCCACGCCCGTGGGGCTGGAACAGTTCATGCTGGCCGTCCCGAATGGCCTGGTGGATGCGGCGACCGTCGTCTTCTTTACCTTCATCATCGGCGGTACGTTCATGGTGGTGCGCCGGACCGGCCTGATCGACGTGGCGGTGGACAAGCTCGCAAGGCGTTTTTCCTCGCGCAGCCTGTTGATGTTTCCCGTGCTTATGACGGTCTTTGCCGTCGTGGCCTCGTTGATCGGGACGCAGGAACTGGCCCTCGTCTACGTGCCCGTGATCCTGCCCCTGATGATCGCGCTGGGGTACGATTCGGTCACCGCCGCGGCCACCGCGCTTTTGGCGACGACCGCCGGGTTTACAGCCGGCGTGCTGAACCCGATCAACACCGGGCTGGGCCAGACGATCGCCGAACTGCCGCTGTATTCGGGTGCCGGTCTGCGCGCCACGCTCTTTGTCGTTCTGCTGGTCGTGGCCGTTCTGCACACGATCCGCTATGCCCGCCGTGTCCGCGCCAACCCCGACGACAGCCTGATGGCCGGGGATTCCCGTGAAGAGGCAAAGCGCGGGTCCTACCGCCACGATTTCTCGGCAGAGCCGATGCGGTTTTCCCGACGCCAGGCCTGGGCCGGGCTGGTGACACTGGGCTTTTTCGCGATCCTCGTCTGGGGCGTACTGACCCGTGGCTGGTTCATGCTGGAAATGGCGGGGCTGTTTGTCCTGATGGGCGTGGCCGTTGGGCTTGTCGCCGGGCTGAACACCGCACGCATCTGCGATGCCTTCAACGAGGGTTTCCGCGACGTGCTGATGGGCGCGATCATCGTCGGACTGGCCCGGGCGGTCGCGGTGATGTTCGAGCAGGGGCAGGTCATGGACACTCTGGTGCACGGCCTTGGCGGACTGGTCGGCAGCTTTCCCGACACGCTTTCGGCGGTGGGCATGTTCCTGTCGCAGCTCGGCTTCAACTTCGTCATTCCGTCGGGCAGCGGCCAGGCGCTTGTGACCATGCCGATCATGGCGCCGCTTTCGGACCTGATCGGGGTGACACGGCAGAACGCGGTGCTGGCCTACCAGCTGGGTGATGGACTCTCGAACATCTTCTACCCGACCTCCGGTTACTTCATGGCGACCCTGGCGCTGGCCGGTGTGGGCTGGGATCGCTGGATCCGGTTCTTCCTGCCGCTCTTCGTGACCTGGATCGGCATCGCCATCGCCTTCCTGGTCTTCGCCCAGGCGACCAACTGGACCGGCTGATCCGGACCGACAGACCAGAGAACGGCGTGACCCCGGTCACGCCGTTCGCATGATGGTCGGCGCCGATCTCGAAAGCGCGCAGTCACGCCACCGGTCGGTTACGCCATTTCAAGATCGTCTTCGACATCCGGATCTTCTACGAGGGGGGCCTCTTCGAAGTCTTCTGGCAGACTCAAAGCCGCCATCAGCTCCTCGCCGCTTTCAAGGTCCAGAGCTCCAGCCTCGATGGCGGCATCATAAGCCTCCAGCACCTCGTCGGCATCCGCGAAGCCGCCTTCGGGGGCCTCGATGCGGAACAACTCGACGGGATAGCCTTCCTCGTGCAGTGTATAGAACCTGATGTCCACGATATCGGTGATATCGTAGCCTTCGATTTCGTTTTCGAAATAAGCCAGATAGTTTTCGAACGTGGGCTCCTGGTCTTCGGGCAGCACCGGGTTGCCTTCGAAAGGTTCGCCAAAAATGGCAACGCCATCCGGCAAGCCGGTTTCCTCGTTTGTCCCGGTGCCGAAATACACCTTTTCAAATGTCGGCTCCTCGGGATCCTCAGGCTCTTCCGGGTCGTCTGACACGGCTTTGATCGACCCCTCGTCCGTGGTCGTCGAGGTCGCACGGATGCCGACGACATCAATGTCGTCGATGCTTTCGGCATCCAGTTCAAGCGTAAGCGTGTCGCCTGCGGAAAGGTAGGTTTCCTTGTCTGCCGCATCGGGGCCGAGGCCAGGATCACTGAGCGCCTGGGCCATGTCCCACTGGATATCCCCGTCTTCAAGCCGCGCACCGTTCATGTTGAGCGGTCCGTCGAGAGAGGCGCTCTCTCCGGAATAGTCGTCGTCGCCGAAGTAGATCGCATTCACATCCATCGCGCCTTCGAGAACCGTGATGTCCGCCATGATGGTTCCGTTATCCTCGAACAGGCTTACGGTGTAGGAAAGGCCGTCAAGTTCGTACGTGAAAACCTTAAGGTAGTCGGGCATAAGATCGTCCCCCAATCGCAGCCTGTTAAGGCAAGATTTTTCTTGATTTTCGAAATAACCAATGGACCCACGATGGGCCGGAATCGTGACAACGACAAAATTATGCCATTTTTCAGCCACTTTTTGTTAGATTCATACGGAAACAATACGTTTCCGGGATAGAGAACTCTTTCCATCGCAAAGGTCGCTCTCGCCTTCGCGGCCAGGACTCCCGTCCATCTGCATGTGCTCAGCGCAGGTTGATTCCGAACGTAGCGCATTGCCCCACGCCTTCGGCGCCTGTTCGGCCCCTCCTAAGACCTTAGCACAGGTGCCGTGGCTCTGGCGCTTTGCTAGGATCGTAAGGTATACCAAGAGACCGGCGTTCAATGGGGAGGAGAACGTTGCCCGATACGGATCATCAACGGCATTTCGCCTCGGCGCTGATCGTGGACGATCATCCGCTGTTTTGCGACGCGCTTGCCATGACGCTCAAGACCGTGGCCGGGATCGAGGAAATCGAGACCGCCAGCCTGCTGGAAGATGCGCTGGACGCCCTGAGCGAAGGCGCGGAACCGGATGTCATCGTGCTGGACCTCAACCTGCCGGACGTGAACGGGCTGGACGGGTTGATCCGGCTCAAGACCGCGGCCGGGGCAATCCCGGTGGTCGTCGTCTCTTCGATGGCGGACAATCGCATGGTGACATCGGTGATGCGCGCGGGCGCCAAGGGATTCGTCCCCAAGCACAGCCAGCGCGGCGTCTTCCGCCAGGCCTTCGACGCGCTGGCCCGCGACGAGGTTTTTGTCCCCGAGGGCTTCGTCGACGTGGGCGATGCCGGCCAGCCGGCGGATTCCGGTGACGACGCGGTGTCGCGCCTGTCGACGCTGACCAATCAGCAGGCGCGCATCCTGCAACTGATCTGCGAAGGCAAGCTGAACAAGCAGATCGCCTATGACCTGTCCATCGCGGAAACCACCGTCAAGGCACATGTCACCGCCATCATGCGCAAGCTGGGTGTCCAGAGCCGCACCCAGGCCGTGCTGATCGCGGGCGAGGCCAGCTTTTCGAACCTCTTGCCAAGACAGCCGGACACTCCGTAATCTGTCCCGAATAAAGACAGAACACCTGGGGAGGAGAACCGATGGACGGAGGAGTCTCTCCGTCCGAGGGAGGTGTCGATAACGACGCCATTCTGCGGACAGCCCGCGCCGATTGCGACGCACCCGACCTGATCGACCAGCTTGCCGACGGGCTGGGCAACGGCCCCTTTGCCGTCGTGATGATCTTTTGCAGCCCCGCAACCCCCTTTCAGACGCTGGTAACGGGCCTGCAGTCCCGACTGGGCGATGCCCCGGTCATGGCCTGCACCACCGCCGGAGAGATCGCGATGGGCGCCGGTTACGTCGAGGAACAGGTGGTGGCGATGGCCCTGCCGCAGCGCTGTTTCGAGGCCGAGGTCCTGCTGTACGAGGATCTGGAAAACCTGCCCAGCCACGAGATGACCCAGCGCACCATCCGCGCCCGCGCCGAGCTGGGCGCCCGCGCGCCCGAGATGACAGAGGAATTCGCCTTTCTCATGGTCGACGGGCTGTCGATGCAGGAGGACCGGCTGGCCTCGTCCCTGACCGCCGGGCTGGGGCCGACCCAGCTGTTCGGGGGGTCCGCCGGAGACGGGGTGCGGTTCGAACATACCTTCGTCGCCCTGAATGGCGTCTGCCACGAAAAGGCCGCTGTCATGGCGCTGGTGCGCAGCACCTGCCGGCTACGGGTGTTCAGCGTCAACCATTTCACCCCCACCGACCTGCGCATGGTGGTGACCCGCGCGGATCCCTCGCGCCGTTTGGTGCATGAAATCAACGCCGAACCCGCAGCACTGGAGCTTGGGCGCCTGCTGGGCAAGGACCCGCACCAGATCGACACCTTCACCTTTGCCGACAGCCCGATGGTGGTCCGCCTGGGTGGCAGCCACCACGTCCGCGCCATCAAGCGCGTGACAGAGGACGGCGCGCTTGAATTCTTTTCCGCCATCGACGAGGGGCTGGTGCTGACCCTTGCCGATGCGGCCCATATCGTCGACCACCTGGACCAGCAGCTAAGCGAACTGTCACGGACCGAACAACCGGAGGCGATCCTTGCCTGCGATTGCGTCCTGCGCCGGATCGAGGCCGAAAAACGCCAGTTGAAACGGCCCCTTGACGATGTGTTGTCGCGGCACAGGGTCACCGGGTTTTCCACCTACGGCGAGCAGGTCAACGGGATGCATGTCAACCAGACCATGACCGGGGTCGCGATCTATGCACCGGAGGCTCCATGCAGGGAGACCTGACGCATTACCTGATCAATCCCAACGATCCACTTGAACGCCAGAACGAAAAGCTGCTCCGGATCAGCGAGGCGCTGATGCGCCGGGTCGAACAGGACACCGACCAGTCCGGCGCCGCCTATGCCCAGTTCGAACGCGCCGCCATGCTGGAGGACCAGGTGCGCCAGCGCACCCGCGACCTGGAATACACGCTTGACCTGCTGAACCAGTCCAATGCCGCCCTCGCCCGCGCCAAGCACGAGGCCGAACACGCCCGCAAGAACCTGGCCAACGCGATCGAGGCGGTGCAGGAGGGCTTTGCCCTGTTCGACAGCGCCGACAAGCTGGTGATGTGGAACAGCCGGTTCAGCCTGCCGCTGCACGACGTTCAGCCGCGCCTGGCCGAGGGGCTGCCCTTTGCCGACTACGTTGAGGCCGTCAGCGAAAGCCGGTTCCTGCAACTGCCCGACATCGTCAGCCCCGCGCAATGGGCCGAACAGCGGCTGAAGCGCCACAAGGACCGGCACGCGATCTTCAACGTGCGCCTGATCTGGGACCGCTGGCTGCAGGTCAGCGAACACCGCACGCCGGACGGCGGCACCGTCGTCCTGCAGACCGACGTGACCGACATCATGCGGCTGGAACGGCAGGAACGCGGCAAGCTGCTGGACAGCCAGGCGCGGATGCTGCGGGCGACGCTGGACCACCTCAACCAGGGGGTCTGCATCTTTGACCGCGATGCGCGGCTGGTGGGCTGGAACGACAAGATCGGCGAGATGCTGTCCCTGCCCATCGCCACGCTGCGGCTGGGCGTGGATTTCGACCGGCTGATCGAACAGCTTGAAACCCGTTTCGACGCCGACGTGATGACCGCCGAGGAACTGCGCGCCTGGGCCCACCAGGACCGCGGGCGCCTGCCCCTGCGGTTCGAGATCCGCGCCGAAAGCAGCATCACGCTGGATGTCTTCGGTCAGGAAATGCCCGATCGGGGCTTCGTGATCTCATTCACCGATGTTTCCGTCGAACGCCAGGCGGCGCGGGCACTCGAAGAGGCCAACGAACTGCTGGAACGGCGGGTGATGGAACGCACGCTGGAACTGGAGGATGCGCTGGTCACGGCGGAACGGGCCAACGCCTCCAAGTCGCGTTTCGTCGCGGCGGCCAGCCACGATTTGCTGCAACCGCTGTCGGCAGCCAAGCTCTATATCTCGGGGATCGCCGAGGGTGGCGGCGATGACACCACCCAGCAACACGCCACCAAGGCGCTGAGCGCGATGGACAGCGTCGAAAAGATCATCGACGCCCTGCTGGACATCTCGAAACTGGATTCCGGCGCCGCCAGCCTCGACATCACCGCCGTCTCCGTGAACCAGCTCCTGCAGAGGCTGCACGATGAATTCGCCCCGCTCGCCGCGCTCAAGGGGCTGGACCTGCGCGTGGTTCCGGCCTCTGGCAGCGTGGCAAGCGACCCCGGCTTCCTGCGCCGCATCCTGCAGAACCTGATCGCCAACGCGGTGCGCTATACCGAAACGGGTCGCGTGCTTGTTGGTGCGCGGCGGCAGGGAAACACCATCCGGTTCGAGGTCTGGGACACCGGGCCCGGGATTGCGGAAGACGACCAGGAACGGATTTTTCGCGAGTTTGAGCGGCTGGACAGCAAGAGCAGCGTGAACGAGGGGCTGGGCCTGGGTCTGGCCATCGTGGAACGCGCCTGCGCGCAGCTGCGCCACCCGCTTGGCGTGAGTTCGGAACTGGGACGCGGCACGCGGTTCTTCTTCAGCGCGCAGCGGGTGAACGGCCCGAACGAGATGCCCACACCGCGCAAAAGCCCCGCGGCGCGGCAACGTCTGCGCGACAGCGGGCTGATCGTGCTGCTGGTGGAAAACGACGAAGAGCTGCGCCGCGCGCTGGGCCTCTTGATCGAACGCTGGGGCGGCAGCGTGCTGGACGCCGGAAGTGTCGAGGAGGCGCGCGCGCTGCTGCACGACATCGGCATTCTGCCGGACGCCCTTCTGGCGGATTACCACCTTGGCGAGGGGCAGGACGGGCTGGCGCTGGTCCGGCAGCTGCGGGCGCGCGATCCGGCCCTGCCAGCGCGCCTGATGTCGGCCAACCGGTCGACCGAGCTGCGCCACATGTGCGACGCGGCGCAGACGGTGCTGATGACCAAGCCGATCAACACCGAGGATCTCGAGGATTTCCTGTACTCCGCGACCATGCGGGGCACGCTGACCCCGCCCTGACCCGGCAGGATCACCGCAAGACGATCAGCGCAGCGCCACCGCCTGCCCTTCGCCCAGACCGGCAAGGACGTCACTGACGATCAGCCGTCCGGCCGCGCCGGGAATGCGCGCGATGGTCTCACGCGGGCCGGTCCTGAGGATCTCGACCGTGACCTCCTGCAGGGTGGCGCCCTCTTCATCGACGAGGAAGACCGTGTCGCCATTGGTCAGCGCGCCGGTCGGAATCTCGAAGGTGTCGTCGCTTGCGTCCAGCATTGCCTCGACCTCGACCGCCTCGTTCAGGAACAGGTCGGGGGCGCAGGTCTCATCGACCTCGATGGTGGCCTTGACGAACTGGTTTTCCAGGTCCGCCTCGGTGTCGAACCGGGTGATCGTCCCGGCGCAGACCTGGCCGTTCACGCGGGTGATGCGCACGCCGGAGCCGCCGGAGATCCCGGTCGGGCCGCTTTCGGACAGGCGGCTGATGAGGATGAAGACATCCACCGATTTCTCGCTGGGGGCATAGATCTGCGCGGCGCGTTCCCCGGCCGAGACACAGTCGCCCACGTTGGTTTCGAACCCCACCAGCACCCCGTCGATGGGTGCCGTCAGCACCAGCTGTTCGTGGTTGAGCTGCGCCGTCTGCAGGTCCAGCTGCCCGATCTCATGCGCGATCTCGGCGCGGCGCTTGGCGGCGCGGGCGGTGGCGATGGCCTCTTGCGCGCGGTCGGCGGCAAACTGCGCTTCCATGAAGCGGCGCTCGACCCCTTCCATCGTGGTCTCGTTGATCAGGCCCCGGCCCAGCATGGTGCTGTTGCGCTCGTACTCGGCGGTGGTCAGGTCCAGCTCCTGCTGGCGGCGCTTGTCGTCGGCAATGGCGGACTGGATGTCCAGCTCGCGTTCCTCGATCGTGGCGGCCAGTTCGGCAACCCGCGACTCGGCGGTGCGCAGCGCAAGCATCGACCGCTTGTCATCCAGCCGCACCAGCACTTGCCCGGCGGTGGCGACGCGCGCGCGCTTGGCCTTGTCCGAGACCTCGACCACGCAGCCGCCTGCCTCGTAGGAAAGGCCCAGCATGTCGCTGGCCTGCACCGTGCCAAAGAAGGTATCGGTGGTAACCGGCTGTTCCGATGTCAGCCGCATCGTGTCGACCTGGATCGGCGTGGCATCCTGGGCAAACCCGGCCACCGGCATCATCAGCGCCAGCGCCCCGGCGCCTGCAAATGCACGCCAGGACCGCTTGAACTGGATGTCTGTTATCATCCTGAAACCTCTTTTCCCTGTTGAACGCCGCGGTCCGTCTTTTGTCCTGCGAACGGCGGCCCGGATCCGCGAAAACCATAGCGCATACGGCGCGATTGTCGCGGTTTCGGCACGGAATACCAGCGCCTTGTCACGGCAAAGTGTCAATCCGTGCCGATTTGGCGGACAAGGTCGGTCACGCTGCCGTCGCGGTATTCGCTGATGGCAACCACCCGTCCCCCGGCCCGGGGCGGCACCGGCTGGCGCGCGGCAGTGGCGGCCTCACGGGCCAAGTCCTCTATCGGGCGCAAGCGCAGGCCGGCGCTGTGCAGCCGTTCCGCCAGCTCTGTCCGCGCTGGGTTCACCGCCAGCCCCGCCTCTGTCACCACAACGTCGATCGTCTGGCCCGGCGTGGTCAGCGTCCCGACCTGCGGCACGATCTTGGCAAAACCGGCGGCCGTCAGGCGCGTGGTCACGATGGACAACTGCGCGCCCGCCGCCGTGTCCGCGTGACCGCCAGACCCGCCGATCAGGACACCACCCGCCCGGGTGGTCACGTTGACGTTGAACTCCAGATCGACCTCTGCCGCACCCAGCACCACCGCGTCGACCCGGTCGACCACCGCGCCGCCGATATGCGGTGCGGCATAGGTGGCCGCCGACATCGCCTGGTGCCGGGGATCGTCCCGGTAAGACCGCACGGCCTCGAGGTCAAAGCACTGCACGTCCAACAACCCGCGAAAGAGCCCCGCGCGCAGCATCTCGACGTGAAACCCGGTGATCCCGCCGGAACAGAAGCTGCCCGTGACACCCGCGCTCGCCATCTGGCGGCCCACCGCAGCAGCGGTCGCCAGAGAGGCGCCCCCGGCGCCGGTCTGGAAGGAAAACCCGTCGTTCAACAGCCCGCTGGCGGCGATGGTGCGGGCTGCGCTGTCAGCAATGGCCAGGCTGACAGGGTCCTCTGCCGGGCGCGTGGTGCCCGAGGCGATGCCCGACGGATCACCGATGCGCGGCACCTGCACGACGTGATCCACCTGCCTTTGCGGGATGTCGATGGCGGGCGCCGGGTAAGGCACCAGCGTATCGGTGATGGCCACGGTGCGGCGGGCGACCGCGACATCCGTCATCGGGTATCCCAACGTGCCGCAGGCGGTGGCGCCCATGCTGCCCGAAATATTGCCCATCTCGTCCGCGACCGGTGCGGCGACAAAGGCCGCGTCTATCACGATGTCCCCCGCATCCAGCGCCCGCGCCCGACCACCATGCGTCATCAGGACCGCCGGCAGGGGCAGCGCCCCGGTCGAGATCGCCTCGCCCACCGGACCCGAGATGAAGGCCGCCGAGATGCGGGAGACGGTGCCGTTCCGGATATGCTCGACCAGCGGCGCGTGGACCGGAAAGAGGGAACTGGCCGCCACATGCAGGTCCTTCAGCCCCCGGCGGGCCAGCGCCGCCATGACCATGTTCAGCACCGCATCGCCATTGCGCAGATGATGATGGAACGACACCGTGGCCCCGTCGCGCAGATCACAGGCGGAAATCGCCGCATCGAGATCCGCCAGCACCTTGGTCATGCGCGGACCACGCGTGACACCCGCGGGCCTGTAGGGGCGCAGCGCGCCATAGCCGGGAAGATCGGGCGGCAGGTCGGTCATCTTCTCTCTCGTCAACTTGGGCGCTTTACCGTCGGCCCCGGGGGGCTACTCTGGAACAGGCCACACCGACCTGCAACAGGAGCCCGGACATGACACCACAGCGCATTCCCGAAACCGTCTTTCACACTCGCCAGCGCAACGAGGCCCTGGGCGGCGACAACCCCTATGAATGGAAGGACGTCACCAGCGCCGAACTGTTCGACCGTCAACGCGTAGTGCTGTTTGCGCTGCCCGGCGCCTTTACGCCCGCCTGTTCCGAGACCCACCTGCCGGGCTACGAACGCCATTACGACGCGTTCCGCGCCCGGGGGATCGACCGCGTGATCTGCCTGTCGGTCAACGACGCCTTCGTCATGCATCAATGGGCGCGGGCGCAGGGGATCGAAAAGGTCATGATGCTGCCAGACGGCAACGGCGATTTCACCCGGCTGATGGGCATGCTCGTCGACCGGTCGGCGCAAGGCATGGGCCTGCGCAGCTGGCGCTACGCGATGCTTGTCGAAGACGGCGAGATCACCGCGCTGTTTGCCGAACCGGGGGTGAAAGACAATCCGCCCGGCGTTCCCGTGAAGGTTTCCGGGGCCGAAACAATGCTGGCCCATCTCGAAGGCGGGTGAGAGCACCAGTTCGAGGCCTGCCCCAGAGGATAGGAATTTCTCCTTATACGGTATTGAATGTGTCGGTTGCGTCACAACGCGCCGCGAGGCGAGTCACGCCGGTTTTGCTTTTTTTTGGCGAAAATCCAAGCCTTGATAAACAGTTAACGCGCGTCCTTCGAGAGCGGGAAAAACCGCCCCGGCGCAATCAGGCAACACTGGCAACCAAGAGCAGAGAACAACATGTCTACAAGGACCACGGTCTCCGATCCGGAGGACCAATTCGCTTGGTCGTCCAGGTCTTCGAATTGGAACTCCGAAGGTATCCGCACAAAGCTGCAGGTCATATTCGACGACGGGCGCAGCCTAGAAAAATTCTTCCACGAGGGCACCCCATATCTCCAGGTGATGCAGGACGGCGGCGACGTCATGCCCTGGACTGCCGCCACCAAGAGTTTCAGCGAAACCGGCCAGCAGCTGAGCCGCGTGGTCGAACTGGACAACGGGCTGGAAGTCAAGATCCTGCTGTCCGACGGGGCGCCGGTGTCCAAGGTGATCACCGACCGCATGGACGGCAACCCCTGGAACAGCATCACCCTGTCGCTGGACGGCAACCGCAAGATCCTGCAGCGCGTGATCGACTACGACGACGGAAAGCTGCAGATCGAGAACCGGACCGATGGCCTGCCGGTGTCGCGGGTCATGTCCGATGCCGAGGACGTCGAGCGTTGGGATACGATCGAATACGGCTTTGACGCCGAGGGGCGCGTGACCAGCCGGACGACGATCTTCGACGACGAAAGCGAATTGCTCGTCAGCGTCATCCACGGCACCGAGAACGCCGACAACCTGCCCGGGACCGAGGGCGAAGACGATATTCGCGGCTTTGCTGGCGAGGATACGATCGACGGAGGGCTTGGCCGGGACTTCATGCGTGGCGGGGACGATGCCGACACCTTCGTCTTCGACAGCATCGACGACAGCGGCGCCACGAAGGCCACCAGCGACCGAATCCTGGATTTCGAACAGGGCGTAGACACGATCGACCTGTCGGACATGATCCCCGAGACCTTCTCCTTTATCGGGACCGCCAATTTCACCGGGGCCAACCAGGTACGGGTGCAGGAGACCGCAGGCGGGCTGAGCATCGTCGAGATCAATGTCGACGCCGACCTGGCCGCCGACAGTGCGATCCGCCTGCCGGACGTGAGCGGATTGACGAGCGACGATTTCATCCTCTGACCGCAACGGAACCGAAACACCGGCCCCGCAACAGCGGGTCTGGCGCTCTGGTCCCTGCCGCCGTGCGGGTTCAGACCAGCAGGTCGTTTTCCCACTGCTCGATCGTGATGTTCAGCACCGAAAGCCGGTCACCCGCCCCGAAGTCGAAGATCACTTGGGCATCGACCTGGTCCGCGAAGGCCAACGCCTCCGCCGGGGTGGCGAACCCCATGTTCAGCAACCTGACCTCGCCTACGTCATCCTTGAACCCGGCGACGGTATCGGCGTCCCAGCCGATGGCATACAGGAATTCATCCGCGCCAACCTGTCCCACCAGCATATCATCGCCAGCGCGACCGCATAGTGTATCGCCCCCACCCCCGGCCAGGATCGTGTCATTGCCGCCCAGCCCGTCCAGCCCATTGGACCCGTTCCCGCCGGTCGGCAGGTCGGGCCCCACAGTCCCCGGGGGAGGCATGACGGCAGGCGTGGCATAGTCGGAGTTCTCCGCGACATGCGGCACGACGCCGTTGGCCCACGCCCAGTCGGCAAAGGCCTGCGGATCCAGAGTGCTGTCCCATGACCGTTCGACGGCAAGAAAGTCGTGGTCCGGCACCCAATGCGTTCCGTTGGCCAGGACATCCCCCAGGCGCCACCGAACTGGGTTTCCATCAACAGGGGGTCGATGGCGCCGAAATAGGCAAGCGTCGCGGCGGCGACCGGTTGGCCGCTGTTCCAGCCGATGTAGGGCCCGGAATTCACCGCGACATAGGCGTTGGGCAAGACCGCCCGAACCGCCGTCACGATGGCGGTAACAAACGCCATCACGCGCTCCGCGGCATCCGCCATGTCGTAGCCCAGATCCTGTGACGCCGCCTCGTAATAGCGGCCCACATCGTCCAGAAAGACCCCGCTGTATCCCAACCCGCCTTGTGCCACGGGCGATACCATCCGGACCGCCTCGTCCATGACCCGCTGTTGCCAGGCGGGATCGTTGCAATCGACTATGTACCGTGGGTGATCGTGAAGGTCGAACCGTCCTCGTTCTCGATTTCGGAGGTCATGTAGTCGCGGTTATTCTTCAGCCAGGGTGGTGGCGATGCGCCGTCAAGAACGGGGCCCACGTCGCGGTTGTCCGGGTCATCGTAGCCCACCCAGCTGTCGTTCCAGTAGGTCCGGTAGTGGTTCGTCACCGCGACGTTCAGATAAGCGATCACCCTGCGCCCCTGTGCTTGCAGCACGTCCACCTCTGCGGGCAGCGGCGTCAGCGCATAGTCGGACTCGCTGCCGGCCTCGATGATGACCAGGTCGCCGGTGCGGGATTGCAAGCTGGCAAACGTCGGGGTGCCAAGGTCAAGAGTGAACTCTGAAATCAGGGGCATCGCACCAACGGTCACTCGGACATCAATCGGAACCAGAGTGTGTGGAATCGCATCCGCCGATCAAGCGGTTCCGGCTGTGGCCTAGGTCCCGGGGGTCTGCGTGCTGCGCGGCATCAGGTGGCTGCGTGCTTCCTCGTCCCATGTGCCCTGCGGCTTGCCCAGTTCCTTGCCCACGTCATAGCCGCGACGCAGGCCCGGGCGGGTTTTCATCAGGTCATACCAACGGCGCACGTTGGGGAACTCGTGCAGGTCGATCTCCTGCTTGCGGTAGGTCACGACCCAGGGCCAGGTCGCGAAATCGGCAATCGAACAGGCGCCGCAGATGTAGTCGCGCCCCTCCAGCCGGCGATCCAGCACACCGTAAAGCCGCAGCACCTCGGTCGTGTAGCGTTCCAGGCCGTAGGGGTTCGGTTCCGGGGCGTAGAACTTGAAATGGCCCGCCTGACCGAACATCGGCCCGACCCCGGCGGCCTGCCACATCAGCCATTCCAGTACCTCGGTCCGCCCGCGCAGGTCACGGGGCAGGAACTGGCCGGTCTTCTCGGCCAGGTAGATCAGGATCGCGGCCCCCTCGAAGACCGATATCGGCGGCCCGCCGCCTTCTGGCGCATGGTCCACGATGGCCGGCATCCGGTTGTTCGGGCTGATCTTCAGGAACTCCGGGTCGAACTGTTCGCCGCGCAGGATGTTGACCGGCACCACGCGATAGTCGAGCCCCATCTCCTCGAGCGCGATGGAGATTTTCCACCCGTTGGGCGTGGGCCAGAAATGGGCGTCGATCATGGGCTGTCCTGCCGGTTGACTGTCCTGTCCCAACCGCTACCCAATAACGCGCAACCCGGCAAGACGACCGTCCGGCCCGGAAATTGCCAATGGGGACCGCGCGCCCCGCCAACCGGAGACGCTGATGAAACTCTATTTCGCCCCCGACACCCGCGCCGTGCGCACCGCCTGGCTGATGTACGAACTGGGGCTGGATTTCGAATTGCACCGCTTCGAGAAACTGGGCGATCCGGCCATGCGCGCGCCCGAGTTCCTGGAAATCAGCCCGAACGGCCGCATTCCCGTGCTGGAGGACGGCGACGTGCGGATCTTTGAATCGCCTGCCATTGCAGAGTACCTGGTGGCGCGCCACGGACAGGGCAAGCTGGTGCCGCCGGTCGAGTCCCCGGCCTTTCCGCAATACTTGCAATGGCTGCACTACGGCGAGGGCATGATCACGGGGCCGATGAACAACTACGTCGTGGAAACCATCATCCTCAAGCCCGAGCGCCGGTCAGAGGAACATGCCAAGCGCGCGCTGAAGCTGATGACGCGCATGGTGCAGACCGTGGATGCCCATATGGCGGATCGCGACTACCTTGCCGGGGATTTCACCGCCGCCGACACGATCACCGGCCATGCCTGCATCATGTGCGAGAAATTCGGCGTCGATTTCTCGGGGATGCCCAATCTCAAGGCCTATGTCGACCGGCTGCAGGCACGGCCCGCGGCGCAAAAGGCCTTTGCCCTCTAGTCTCTCGCGCCCTCACTGCATCAGGCGGGGGCAAATGCCGCCCAAGGTCTGGCACCTCCGGTGGTCCGGGGCTATGCCTCTGGCCAAGACTGCTGACTTTCAGGTGGGATCACGATGACAAAGCGTTTTGCAATGATGCTGGTGGCCCTGGCCATGCTGGCGATCGGCGGCTGCACCACCGTCAGCCCGGAATTCGGGCAAAGGGACATCGACGCGCTGGCGGCGGAAATCCGGGGCCTCGGCCCAAATATCGACCCGCGTGAGGCCGACCGCGCGGCGCGGATCGCCTACACCTATTCCCGCCAGCTGACGCAAGAGTACGGCATCACCGACCCGCCGCTGATCCATAACGCCAAGGTCCACAGCGGCGAACGCGAACGGGGCCTGTGCAACCACTGGGCCGAGGACATGCATCGCCGCCTCAGCCAGGAGAATTTCCGGACACTCTCGGTCCTGCGCGCGATCTCTCCGCGCTCGCCCTTCCGGATCATCCACCACACGGCAGTTGTCAGCCCGCGCGGCGGCACGATCTATGACGGCGTGGTGCTGGACCCCTGGCGCAACGGCGGTGCGCTGCACTGGCAAAAGACCCGTGCCGACGACCGATATGACTGGCGCCCGCGCCCTGAGGTCCTGAAGGAAATGCTGGCGGCGAAACGTGCGCGCGAGGCGGCGCGGACGCGCTGATCGCCTACTGGCCCGACCCGCGCTGCATGTTGCTCAGCTTGACCCGGGCGCGCGCCGCAAAGGCGCCGTTGGGGTATTGGCCAAGATAGGCGCGCAGACCCCGTTCACCTCGTGCCATGTTCCAGGTTGCAGCCTCCGCCGCCGAGACAGCATTGCTCGCCCGTCTGGGCCGCGGGACGCTGGGCGCCGGTGACTGCGCCGCATCCTTTGACAAGCGCGCAACCTGCGCCGCATCCAGGTAGCCGGTCGGATCGGTGCCGCTCTGCCGTTGCCAGGCGGTGATCGCGCCGCGTGTGCCGGGGCCAAATATCCCGTCAATACCGCCTGTTCGGTGCCCCAGCCGGGTCAGGCTGCGCTGAATCTCGCGGCGCGCGGTCGCATCCAACGCCAGGGACGCCTCTGCATCTGCCGGGCTGATCGCAGGTGCGCCGTCACGCATTTGCAGAGCCGCCTCGGCGTGAAGGCCTTGCGGATAGCTGTCCAGGTAAGCCTGGAACGCCCCGCTCTCGATGGCGCGCTGCCAGGCCGTCTCGTCCAACAGGGCGATCCGGTCCCGGGCGGCGGCCTGTTCCGCCTCACTCGGGGGGCGCACCTCGGTATGGGTGAGTACCGCCAGTCCATCGCTTGCGTGACCGGACAGCGCCAGCCCATACCAGTCGGCGGATTTCTCAAGCGGCAAGGCCGGTTGCGCCATTTCACGGGCGGCGAACTCTGCCACCTTGGCGGCGGGACCACGGATGACGGTCACGCCCTCGGGAATCTCCAGCGCCTCAAGGGCGGTCGCCTCGCCGGCCTCGCCAAGCACAAGGAAGGCCCGGCGCGGGCTCTGGGCCAGCACCTCCAGCACCGCCGCCAGCGACAGGCCCGCAGCCTTGGACGTCTCCCGGCCCGCCGGGCGCAGGACTGGGCCGCCGTCGACGGAGGCGAACTGGCCCGACAGCACTACGATCAGCGGCGTCTCGCCCTCGTCGATCGCGGCCACGAACCCGTCCAGCGCCTGCTGCATCGCCACGGCCCCGCCATTGGCCAGCTGTTCGACCTCTTGCCCGCGCAGGCGCAGCGCCCTGGCCACGGCCTGCACCGCGTCGGGGCCGAAGGCCGTCACCGTCTCGCCATAGCGCGCGTTTCCAATCACCAGCGCATCGCCGGTGGTGAACTCGGCCCAGGCCGGCGCCGCCGTCAGAAATCCCGCCAGTGCCAGTCCCGCTGTTCTCATCACCTCTGTCCCCTTGCCGTTGCCCCGAGTCGGGCCGCACACGCCGACCCTGCCCCGAGCCTAGCGAAGCGATTCCGATCCGTCGACGCCCGAGCGGGCAGCGTCACAGGAGCGAGGACAGGCCCGTCCAGATCAGCCGGATCGAGATCAGGATTAGCACCACGTCCAGCACCCGGCGAAATCCGTGATCGCTGAGCCGGTCCAGGATCAGGCGTCCGCCCAGCGTGCCCAGGAACCCGGCCAGGATCATCGCTGCCAGGAATCCCAGCCAGGGACCGAAGGCAAACCCCAGCAGGCCGAAGGCCAGCACCTTGGCCAGATGCTGCGCCGTCATGAAGGCGGCGTGGCTGGCGACATGTGCCTGCCGCGGCAGGTTCAGCGACTTGGTGAAATTGGCGACAAAGACCCCGGTGGCGCCAAAGAACATGGTCAGGAAACTGGAAATCAGCCCGGTCACGACCGGCAGGCGCGACAACCATGCGGGCGGCTTGCTGAGCACCGACCAGATCACGAAACCGCCGACACCGATCAGGATGGCCCCCGGCGGCAGGTTGACCACCAAGGACCCGCCCAGCGCCACGCCGATCACCGTGCCGACCAGGAAGGTCAGCACCGGCGGCCAATGCACATGGCGAAAGAGTACCGCCAGCCGCAGCGCGTTCGACCCCACCTGGATCACCCCGTGCACCGGGATCAGCGCCGCCGGGGGCATGACGCTGGCCATGACCGCCAACAGCAGGGCGCCCCCGCCGATGCCCAGCGCGACGGTGATGAAGGAAGAGACAAAGCTGACCGCGACCAGAATCCAGAAGGTCGCCGGCTCCAGCCCGGCGTAGAAAAGCTCTGTCACTGGCCGCCCCGGGCCTCGGGGTTGATCATGTGGATCGGCGCGCCCTCGGCATAGGCGTTGATCTGGTCGTAGATGTCGGCGAACTGCATATCCAGCTCATCCTCGGTGACGTAGCCGATATGCGGCGTCGCGATGACCGAAGGGTGATTGACCAGCGGATCCTTGGCATCGGTCAGCGGTTCCGTGTCAAAGACATCCAGCGCCAGCCGCCCGGGGCGCCCCGCCTCCAGTGCCTTGTCCAGCGCGCCCGGCGCGACAAGGCCAGACCGCGAGGTGTTGATGAAGCTGGCCGAGGGCTTCATGCTCAGCAGGTCCTCGGCGGTGATGATCCCGCGCGTCGCCGGTTTCAGGCGGACATGCAGGCTGACGAAATCGCTATTGGCGAAGAATCTGGCGCGATCGGGGGCCAGTTCCGCGCCATCGGCCCGGGCGCGGGCGCGCCCCTCGTCCGACCCCCACCACCAGACTTTCATCCCGAAGGCCTGAGCATAGACAGCGACCTGTTTCGCGATCCGACCATAGCCATAGAGGCCCAGCCGCCGCCCGGCGAGCGTCTGACCAACCCCCATCTGCCAGTGACCCGCGCGCAGGCTGGCCATCTGCTGCGGGATCTGTCGGGCCGAGGCCAGCATCAACGCAAACGTCAGCTCTGACGCCGCCACCGAGGGCGTGTCTGAATGCATGTTGGAACAAAGCAGGACGCCGTTTGCTGTACAGGCCGGTACATCGACATGCGGATAGACGCTGCGCTGCGAGATCAGCTTCAGCCCCGGCAGCCGATCCAGCAACGCGGCGGTGACCGGGGTGCGCTCTCGGAACAGGACCAGCGCCTCCGCCTCTTGCAGGCGGCGGGCCAGGGTGTCGATGTCTTCGGTGTGGTCGGTCCAGACCCTGACCTCATGGCCCTGCAGCCGGGCAAAGCTGGGCAAGGTGCGCAAGGTGTCGAACCAATCGTCGAGGATATGGACCTTCATCGGCTTGCCACACCTTGATCGGCGTCAGCGGCATGCTGTGTCGGGTCAATCGGGGCGGTGCGGGTGCCAACCCGGAAGGTCTGGGACAACATGGAAACCTCCATTTATGTATGCGACGGTATACCGATTGACTCGCTCCGCCAAGTCATTTGATCCCGTGCGAGCGCCTGATCACCGGAGAGACCACCTGGTCGCTCACGGGAAAGTCCAGAACCGTCGGCCGGGGATCGGCGGCGAACGCCTTAACCAGGCCCGGCAGATCGGCCAGGTCCGTGACGCGCGTGCCCGCCGCGCCAAAGCCACGCGCGATGGCGGCCAGATCGGTCTGGCCAAAGACCGCCCCCGCATCCGACAAGCCGTCGGCCCGCAGCTTGTGGATTTCCGAGCCATAGGCCCCGTCGTTCAGGACCACCGTCAGGATCGGCAAACGATGGCGAACGTAGGTTTCCAGCTCTTGCACATGCATCAACAAGCTGCCGTCCCCGTCGAACAGGACAACCGGCGTCCCCCGACATGCGGCGGCGACCCCCATCGCGAAACTGGTGCCATTGCCGATGGCGCCAAATTCGCGGATCGTCAGGAATTGGTCGTGGGGCCGGTTCATCTGCGCGAAGAAATAGGAACAGTGCCCCGATGAATTGACCATTTGCCAGCCTTGCGGCAGGGCCGAGTCCAGCGCAGCCACCACGTCACGAGGATCGTGCTGACCGGGGGCGATGTCGAAACGCGCGCTGTCGGCGGGTTCAGACGCGATGCGCCGGGCAAGATCCTCTCCCCTCTGGCGGGGCTGGCGGGCTGGTACGGCCTCCATCAGCGCCTCGGCCCCAAGGCGCGCGTCGGCGCGCAGGTGCAGGTCGGCGGCCAGGCGCCCCTGGCTCTGGCTGACCGGGTCGACGTCCACCTGCAGGACCCGCGCCCGGGGCCACAGCTTGCCCGCATCGGCATTGTGCCGCGCCAGGGAACAGCCCAGCGCGATGATCAGGTCGGCCTCGCCCATCACCTCGCGCGCGATTGCCGGGGAAAAGCCCCCCGCCACGCCGAGGCAGCAGGGATCCCCATGCAGCAGACCTCGGGCAGGCAGGGTGGTGGCCGTGGGCGCGTCCAGGTGCCGGGCCAATGCTTGGATGGCCTCACCCGCCCCGGCCTCGACCGCACCCATGCCTGCCATGACGATGATCCTCTCGGCATTGGCCACGGCTGGCGCGATGCGGGCAAGATCATCCGGGTTGGGTGGGATCGGGCCTGCCGCAGGGATCAGGCTGGCCGAGGGGGCCGGCAGGTCGCCGGGCCCTTCCCAGGGCAACTCCTGCAAATCGAACGGCAGCCCCACGACAACCGGGCGCCTTTCGCGCCGCGCTTGGGCAAAGGCATCGCGGATCACCACGGGCATCCGCGCCGGCCAGTGCGCCGCGACATAGGCCGCGCCGCAGGCGGTGACAAAGGGCGCCTGGTCGATGGCCTGGTTGTACCAGCCCGCCTTCAAGGGCGCCTCTCCGGCAAGGACCACCAGGGGCAGATGCGCCCGCACGGCGGCCGGCAGCGCCGTCATCAGCTGCGTGACACCCGGCCCGCAGGTCACGGTAGCCAGACCAACGCCCCCGGTCTTGCGCGCATGGGCCATTGCCGCGGCCACGGCGCAGTGTTCGTGCCGGACGTAGATGAACCCGCAGCCTTCTTCGGCCAGGCGCGTCGCCAAGGCCATGTTGGCATCCCCCAGAAGGGCAAAGCAGGTGCCGGGGTTCTCTTGCGCGATGGTGCGGGCCAGGATGTCGTAGGTATGGATCATGCGCCGCACCAGACCGTTTCCGGGACCAGCACCTCTCCACGTGCGATCAACCGTGCGGTGCGCGTCACCCCGGCAGAGCGGAAGTTGAAGCCGCCGTCCCGGTCATACCGCACGCGCACATCCATCACGCCCATCGGGTGTTCGATCCGCACGGTCACGGGGCTATCCGCAAAGGGGCGGGTCAGACCCTCGGCCACGGTGCCGGGCGCCAACGCGCAGGCGGCCAGACACTGTGAGCCGGTCACCGCCAGCGTCGGGTGGGTCGTCCAGGGCATGAAGTAGCGGGCGCAGAAATGCCCCTCGCCCTGCGGGGCGGCCAAGAGGCCGATCTTGGGGGTCACGGATTTGGACACGTCGCCAAAGCCCATGCGCCGGCCTGCTTCCAGCCGGACCGCCTCCATGCGCGCAAACAGGTCCGGCATGGCGTCCAGTTCGTCCAGGGTCTCGTGGCCTGTGATGCCGAAATCGGCGGCGCGGGCGATCATCATCGGCATCGCCACATCAACAAGGCTGACCTCGACCCCGTCGATTTCTTCCCGAGCCTTGCCCGTGGGGAACAAGGCACCGGTCCGCGAACCCACCACGTCGAGAAAGTTCAGGGCCACAGGGGCCGCGGTGCCCGGCACGCCGTCGATGGCGGTGTCTCCGTCATAGCTGACCAAGCCGCCGGGGGTCTGGACCTCTGCCTCGACCAGGGCGCCGGTGTTGACGGCACGGATGCGCACCGGCGTTACACCGTCCTGCGCCGGAATCATGCCCATCTCGATCGCGGCCGGGCCGACACCCACCAGGATGTTGCCGCAGGTGGGCGCGTAGTCCACCAGTTCCTCCTCTACCGCGACCTGGGCAAAGAAATAGTCCACGTCGGCCTTGGGATCGTCGGAGGGCGACAGCATTGCGACCTTGGTCGTCACCGCGTTGCCGCCACCGATGCCGTCGATGTTGCGCGGGTTGCCCGCCCCGACGACAGAGACAAGGACACGGGACAACCGGTCACGATCCTGCGGCAGGTCGGCGGCATTGAAATAGGGCCCGCGCGAAGTGCCGCCGCGAAGGAAAAGGTAGGGAATGGCGGTCTGAGTCATGTCGCGGCGTCCTCGATCAAGCGGGTCAGGGTGTGGGTGAAGGCGGCAGTGCCCAGCGCTCCGCCAAGGTCGGCGGTGCGCGTCTCTGGCGCGGCCAGCGCAGTTTCCAGCGCATCGCGGATCAGGGCAGCAGCGCGGGGCTGGCCCAGGTGATCCAGCAGCATGGCCGCCGATCCGATCAATGCACCGGGATTGGCGCGGTCCTGTCCGGCAATGTCGGGGGCCGATCCGTGCTGCGCCTGCGCCACCGCATGGGTGGCGCCGTGGTTCAGCGAGGCGCCCAGCCCCAGGCCGCCCGCCAGTTCGGCGGCAAGATCGCTCAGGATGTCGCCGTACATGTTCGTCGCCAGCACAACGTCGAACCGCGCCGGGTCACGCACGAAATGCGCGGCGGCGGCATCGATCAGGATCTCCTCGACCTCGACCTCGGGATGATCGGCGGCAACGGCACGGGCCTCTTCCAGGAACAGCCCGTCCGAAACCCGCAGCACGTTGGCCTTGTGGATGACGGCAACCCTGCCCCCACGCCGGGCGGCAAGCTCAAACGCGGAGCGCGCGATCCGGCGAGAGTTCTCTCGGGTGATGCGCCGGATCGCCAGCGCAACGTCCGGTGTGGGCATGAACTCACCCGGCCCCATGTGCATGTTGCGGTCGGCATAGAAGCCTTCGAGGTTCTCACGCACCACCACCATGTCGACCTTGGCCGTCACGGGGCGCGGCACCGCCGGATGCGACCGCGCGGGCCGGATGTTGGCATAAAGCTCCAGCGCGCGGCGCAGAACGCCTGAGGGGTTGCGTCCGCCCTCGGCCACCGGCGGATAGGCATTGTGCGACACCGGGCCAAGGATGACGCCGTCGGCGGCACCGGCCCTGTCGATCACGGCCTTCGGGATGGTCGTCCCCTCATGGGCCAGTGCGGCAAAGCCGATCTCCGCTTCCGGCAGATCCACCGCCACGCCGGCCCGGGCGCAGGCCGCCCGGACGACAGCCTGCGTCGATGCCACGATCTCGGGGCCGATGCCGTCACCCGGAAGACACAGCAGGGTCAACGTCATGTCAGCGGCCACGGCAGATTGACGTAGCTCTGCAGCAGGCCCGGCGGGAAGTCCCGGTTCAGCATCCCGGCGAGGAAGCAGATGAAGGCGATGCCCGCCGCCGTCAGCCCAAGGCTCCAGACCCAGTTCAGCCCGGCGCGCACCCGGAAGAAGGCCACCATGAACAGCGCCAGCGCCAGCACGAAGCCCAGCAGCGAAGTCAGCAGCAGCAGCGCCCCGAACCAGGCCAGCGTCCCCCAGAGTGAGTGCGGTGCCTCCGCATCCTCGCCCGAAGCCTCGCGGTCGGCAAAGATCTCGTCTCCTTCGCCGGCCATCATCATCCGTACCAGCAGCGCAACCAGCGCCAGAAGGCCGACGCTTGCCACCGCCAGCGGAAAGATTTTGTCCGAGATCATGTTGATGGAATAGGCGTTGATCCAGGCCGTCCCGACATAGGCCAGAAGCGCCAGCAGGAAGATCAGCGGCGCGCGCTTGGTCCCGGTGGCCACGTCACCCTCGGACCGGATCTGCTTGGACTGGCGGATGCCAAAGTAGACGGACACCACGGTCAGCAGCGCGATCACGATCACGATGGGCGTTGCGACATAGCCCAGCCCCTCGGCCCAGCCCTGCTTGAACTTGAACCCGGCGATCTGGTTGGCGTTGGCCGAGAAATTCTCGGCCTGCGTCGAGAGGACGAAGCCGATCAGGAAGGCCGGGCGCGACCAGTCGAACCGGCGCAGGAAGATGCCCAGCAGGCCGATGGCAAAGAGAGCCACCAGGTCGCCCAGCGACTGCCGCGACTGAAAGGCCGCAAAGGCGATCATCATGAAGAGGAACGGCGCCAGCAGGGTAAAGCGGATCGTGGTCAGCCGCGCGATGGGGCCGGACAGGCCGATGCACAGGCCCGCCCCCAGCACGTTGGCCAGCGCCAGCGACCAGACCACCGTATAGGTGATGTCCAGGTTGTTCTGCACCAGTTGCGGCCCGGCCTCGTAGCCGAGCAGCGCGAGGCCACCGATGAAGACGGCCATCGAGCCGGAGCCGGGAATACCGAAGATCAGCGTCGGCACCAGGCCGCCGCCTTCCTTGGCGTTGTTCGAGCTTTCCGGCCCGATCACGCCGCGAATGTCGCCCGAGCCGAACTGCGACCGATCCTTGGCGGTCTGCACCGTGTGCCCGTAGGCGATCCAGTCGACGACGGACCCGCCGAGGCCGGGAATGACCCCCACGATCACCCCGATCGAGGAACAGCGGACCGACAGCCAGACGTTGGCCCACCAGTCACGCAGACCCTGCGCCCAGCCGGACCCCAGCTGCGCGCCACGCGCAATGGACTGGTTCTGCCGCAGCAGGCTGATGATCTCGGGGATCGCAAAGATGCCCAGGCCCACGATCACCAGCTTGATGCCGTCAGCGAGGTATTGATAGCTTTCGAAGGTGGTCGAGCCGGTGGCCGCGAACATCCAGGATTCGGGAACCATCCGCAGCGAACCGCCGTGCCCGGCCTCGCCGATGGTGCCGACCAGCAGGCCAAGGCAGGCCGCCGCCACGCCCTTGAGCGCGATACGCCCGGCAAGGATCGCCACCATCGCCAGCCCCAAAAGCGTCACCGCCAGCATTTCCGGAAGTGCAAAGGCAAGCACCAGGGGCCGGGCAATCAGGATGAAGAAGGTCAGGATCGTCGCGCCCAGCAATCCGCCGAACAGCGACGAGATGAAGGCCGCGGCCAGCGCCCGCGCGGCCTCGCCCTTGCGGGCCAGCGGGAAGCCGTCCAAAACTGTCGCCTGACTGGCCGAGGAACCGGGTATCCCCATCAGGACAGAGGCGAAGGTGTCCGAGGTTGGCACAACCGCGACCAAGCCAACCATCAGCGCCAGACCCGAGACCGGGTCCATGCCGAAAATGAAGGGCAGCACCAGGCTGAGGCCGGCAATCCCGCCGAGGCCCGGAAAGACCCCGACGGACAGTCCCAGCAGGACACCGAACGTTAGGTAAAGCAGCTGCTGAGGCTGAAGGATGAGCGCAAAAGCCTCTCCCAGCGCCGGAAGCGCCGTGGCCAGAAGGTCCATCTTGTTCTCCGTTGAGGTCGGGACGCGCAGGCCCAGAGGGGCGCGCGTCTGTCAATTCAAAAGGGGCGGCGGCCGCGGATAGACGGGCGGCCGCCGTCCGGTCGGTTACTTCAGCGAGACGCCGTAGTCTTCCTGCAGCCAGTCGACGACAAAAGCCTTGGCTTCTGCCGGCACCTGCGTGCCCAGCGTGAGCGTGTTCTTGGCGCCCTTGCCGGTCATCTGCGGGTAGACGCCCAGACGTGCCTCGGAAATTTCGGCGAAATCGTCACGCGCCAGCACCTTGTTCAGCGCCTCGGTATAGGCGTCCACGGCCCAATCCGGCGAGCCCTTGGGCAGGAAGATCATCTTCTGCGCCGGGAAACCCGCGATCATGAAGGCCTTCCAGGCGTCCCATGCCTCGCCCGAGGTGTTGCAGCCCTCGGTCGCCTCGCAGACTTCCTTGAAGGTCGGGATGTCGGGGAAGGTCGGGTCACGCACGATGTCGCCATTTTCGTCCAGCGCACCCCAGGTCATCCACGGCACCGCGCTGCCGTTTTCCACCAGCGGCGTGACGTTGGCCAGGTAGGCCGAAGAGGTCTGGTAGTCGACGTTGGCTTCGCCGCGCTCGAACATCAGGCGACCGTCGCCGCGTCCCTTGATGCCAAAGACCGGTTCGACGTTCATGCCCAGCATCTTCCATGCCAGCAGCGGCACTAGGTCAAGACGCGTGGCGCCCTGGCTGCCCCAGATGAAATCCTCGCCCGCCAGGCCGGAGGCGTCCAGCCCGTCCAGTTTCTCGGCCATCGCGGGGGGCAGGTAGGCGACACCGCCGGTGCCCGAGGCCAGCACGACGTTCCAGTCGCTGTATTCATAGCGCACGCGCGGATCGCCCAGCAGGTAGGGGAACTGGGTCGACCCCGAGGTGCCGAAGATCACGGTGCCTTCGGTGTCTTCCCAGGTCTGCGCCTGGAACCAGTTGGCGCCCTTGGTCGACCCCGCGCCCGGCATGTATTTCACCACGACGGTCGGATTTCCCGGCAGCGCCTCGGAGAGCAGCGGAGCGTAGAAGTTGGCCCATTTGGCCGAACCACCGGATTCCGAGAACGGGATCACGTAGTCCACGGTCTTGCCCGACAGGTCGAGATCCTGCGCGGCGCCCAGGGTTGCAGTCACGGCAAAGCCGGCCGCGACGATGGCGGTCTTGATCGTCATATTGGTATCCTCCCATGTCGGCGCCCTTGGCCGGGCGCCCTTTCCATCCAGCGATGATTCGTCGCTTGATGATGAATATTTAAGCTGCGAAGCTTGCGTGAAGCTGACGGACCGGGAAAAATGCGGATCGCGATTGTCGACGACAACGAGGCACTGGCCAAGGGAATCGCCTGGCGGCTGCAGGATCGGGGCCATGCCACCGACCTTCTGCATGATGGAAATGCCGCCGCCGATTTCCTGCGCGACGACGCCAATGACATCGTGATCCTCGACATCAACCTGCCCGGGATCAATGGGTTAGAAATCCTGAGAGAGATGCGAAACCGGGGCGATCATCGCCCTGTCCTGTTGCTGACCGCGCGTGACACCACGGCGGAACGGGTGCAGGGGCTGGACGCGGGCGCCGACGACTACCTCGTCAAACCTTTCGAGATGGAAGAGCTGGAGGCGCGGGTGCGTGCCCTGTCGCGCCGCCTGGGACAGACCGCCCAGACCGAGCTATCGATCGGCACCCTGCGCTTCATTCTGGAAACACGGCAGGTCGAGATCGACGGAACGCCGCTGCCGCTCCCCCGGCGCGAGGTTTCGGTGCTCGAGGCGCTGCTGCGCGCGCGTGGTGCGGTGGTGTCCAAGTCGGACCTGCTGGAACATGTCTATGGCACCGGGGCGGACGTCGGTGAATCCTCGGTCGAGGCGCATGTCTCGCGGCTGCGCAAGAAACTGGTCCCGGCGGCGCTGGACATCCGGGTCAGCCGTGGCCTTGGCTACAGCCTGCAGGAACGGGCGTGAGGCGGTCGCTCCGGCTTCGCCTGCTGCTCATCATCCTGACGCCGCTGGTGGTGCTGGGGATCGTCGTCGGCACCTGGCGGGTCGAGGCGGCCCGGCGCACGGCGGCAGAGTTCTTTGACCGCAACCTGATGTTCACCGCCCTTGCCGTGTCGCGGGACGTGGCGCTGCTGGACGGTGACGCGATCTCTCCGGACACCGAGAAACTGCTGGGCGAAACCGCCGGCGGCCCGGTGCGCTACCACGTCTATGCCCCGGACGGGGTGCTGGTGGTGGGCTATGCCGTGCCGCCGATCCCCGTCACCCGGCGCCTGCCGCAGGACGTGGCCTTTCTGTACACCGACGCGCTTTACAAGGGCACGCCGGTGCGGGTTCTGCGGCTCAAGACAGAGGCGACCATCGGCGCGATTTCCGGCACCTTCACCACGACGGTCTGGCAAAGCATGGAGGCCCGCAACCGCTTTGCGCTGCAACTGGCACTACGGGCGGCAACGGTCATCGCTTCGCTCATCCTTGCGGTGGCCCTGCTGGTCTGGTTCGGGGTCCGGCACGGGCTGAAACCGCTGACCGATCTCGAAGAGGCGATCTCGCGCCGCTCACCAGAAGACCTCAGCCCGATCCGCCGCGCCGTTCCGGTCGAGACGCAAGGCCTGGTCGGGCGGCTCAACACCCTGTTCACCCAGTTCGGCGCCACGATGGAGGCGCAGTCGAATTTCATCTCGGACGCCGCGCATCAGCTGCGCAACCCGATTGCCGGGCTACAGGCGCTGTCGGCGGCGATCCTCACCGCGCCGACGCTGGAGGCGGCGCATGAACGGGCCGCCGACATGGCCAAGGCAGCGGATGGCGCGGGGCAACTGGCCAACCGCCTGCTGACGCTGGAACGCGCCCGCGCCGAAAGCGGGACCAGCGGGTTCGAACGGCTGGACCTGCAAGAGATCGCCTCGACCACCGCCGCGGATTTTGCCCCCCGTGCCCGGGCGCGGGGGCTGCGGTTCGACACCGATCTGCCGCCGGGCCCGGTGCCGATGCTGGGGGACCGGGTGATGCTGGGCGAGGCGCTGGCCAACTTGCTGGACAATACGCTGGTTCACGGCGGCGAGGGGTTGTCGCGCGTCACCCTGACGCTGCGCGCGGACCCGGACATAACCCTGTCGGTGCGGGACGACGGACGCGGCGTGACCGCCAGGGACGTGCCCAAGATCCTGTCGCGGTTCGGCCAGGCCCGCTCTGGCCCCGGCAGCGGCCTTGGCCTGTCGATAGCCGAGGCGGTGGCCCTGCGGCATGGCGGGACGCTGACCGTGGAACCCTCGGATAAAGGGTTCGGCGTCGTCCTCACCCTGCCCCGGCTGGCCTGAGATGCGGCCCGGTCAGCGACCCGCCGCGTAGGCCTGCATCAACCGTGGCGTGGCCGCCGCCTTCAGCAGGCCCTCGGGGCTGCGGCTGGTCGCTGTCAGGCGCCCGATGGACCACGGCGCAGCCTCCGTCAGCAGGTGCCCCCGCGCGCGCAGCGCGTCCAGCGTGGCCTGCGGAAAGTTCGGTTCAATCATCAGGACACCGGGTTTGCAGCCGCGCGGATAAAAGCTCGCTTGCAGATGCTGGCTGTGGAACAGCGGGCCGTCGATCGCTTCCTGCAGGTTCATCTGTTGATGGACAAGGCGCAGCAGGAAGATCAGCTGCCACTGGTCCTGCTGGTCGCCGCCCGGCGTGCCAAAGGCCAGCCGCGTGCCGTCGGGCCGCAGGGCCATCGAGGGGGTCAGGGTGGTGCGCGGGCGGCGCCCCGGTGCCAGCGAGGTCGGCAGCCCCTCTTCCAGCCAGAACATCTGCGCCCGGCTGTTCAGCGGCACGCCCAGCCCCGGCACCACCGGGTTCGACTGCAACCACCCGCCCGACGGCGTGGCCGAGACCATGTTGCCCCAGCGGTCGATGACGTCGATATGCACGGTGTCACCTTCGTCCGGGCCCTTGGGCGCCTCCGGCGTGGGGGCCAGGTGCGAGAAGGTGGGCTCTCCACCGCCAATCCCGGCATCGGTCGCACGCATCCTTGCCGCACGAGCCATGAAGGCCTCTGCCTGCGCCTCCAGCCCATCGATCATCCCCGGACGCTGCTCCAGGCTGGCCATGCTGCCGACCAGGCCGGCACGGGCGCGGGCATAATCGGCGGACAGAAGCGTTTGCAGCGGCACGGTGCTATGGTCGGGATCGCCGTAATAGGCCTCGCGGTCAGCCATCGACAGTTTCAGCACCTCGGTGATGCGATGCACGGCGGCGTCGGAATACGGGTCTTCCTTGCCATACCCCAGCGCGTCGAGCAGGCGCAGGGATTGCAGCAGGGACGGCCCCTGCGACCAGGGCCCGGCCTTCCAGACCTGCCAGCCGTGGTAGTCGACCGAGACGGCCTGTTCCGTCGTGGCGCGCCAGCCCGCCATGTCCTGCCCGGTCAGGACACCCTTGCGCGCAACGCCGGTGCCGTCGATCACGCAGGCGTCCCGCAGGTAATCGTCGATGGCCTCGGCGACGAAGCCCTCGTAGAAAGCCCTGCGCGCCGCTTCGATCTGGGCCTCGCGGCCCTCGGCCGTTTCGGCCTCGTCCAGCAGGCGCCGCCAGAACGCGGCAAGTTCCGGGTTGCGGAACATCGCGCCGGGGGCGGGCGCCTCTCCTCCCGGCAGCCAGGTCGCGGCGGAGGTAGGCCAGTGGTCGCGGAACAGATCGGCGTTCTGGGCGATCATGGCGGACACGCTGGCAAGCACCGGGTGCCCCTCTTCCGCATAGAAGATCGCCGGTTCCAGCACCTCGCGCAGGGTCATCGTGCCGTGGTCGCGCAGCATGACCATCCAGGCGTCGAAGGCCCCCGGGATCACCGTCGCCAGGAGGCCCGAACCGGGGATCAGCTCCAGCCCCTCGGCGCGGTAGTGGTCCAAAGTCGCCCCGGCCGGCGCCGTGCCCTGCCCGCAGATCACCTGCGGCGCCTCGGCCCCGGCGGGCCAGACCAGCGCGGGCATGTCGCCCAGGGGGCCGTTCAGGTGCGGCTCGACCACGTTGAGGGCAAAGCCCATCGCCACCCCGGCGTCAAAGGCGTTTCCGCCCGCCTCCAGCATACGCATCCCGACCGCCGTGGCGATCCAGTGGGTCGAGGCGCAGACACCAAAGGTGCCCTGCAATTCGGGGCGGGTGGTAAAACTCATGGATGGTCCTTTCGGGGTTTCATCAGGAACCGGGCGGCCAGAGGCGCCCCGGTGATCACGAGGAAGACGCGCGTCAGATGATGCACGATGACAAAGCCGAGGTCAGCCCCCGCCACGATGGCCAGCACCGTCATCTCTGCCTGCCCGCCCGGGGCAAAGGCAAGGAACCCCTCGACCGGCGGCGCAAGCCCCAGCAATACAACGATTTCCGAAAAGATCGCCGCCAGCACGGCGAGGATCAGAACGAACAGCACACCCGCCAGAACCACCCGGCGCAACTCGCCCAGGGTGATGCCGACATAACCCACGCCGATCCCGACCCCGATGAAGAACTGCGCCGCCAGGATCGCCTCGGCCGGGGGGCGCGCATGGATGAAACCGGACAGGCTGAGCACGGCGGTGACGATCATCGGCCCCAGGATCGAGGCCCCGAACAGGCCAATCCGTTCGCCCCCCTTCCAGCCGATCAACGCGGCGGCGGCCATCAGGGCCAGCTCGTGCAGCGGGATCTCGGCGGCGGGCGCACCGATGTCGTTGGTCAGCGCAGAGCCGAAACCGAAGGTCAGGATCATCGGCGCGACGGTGACAATGATCATCACGCGCGTCGCATGGATCAGTGACAGGGCCCGGGGATCGCCGCCAGCCTCGGTGCCAAAGATGATCATGTCCTGCAGGCCCCCGGGCATGGCCGCGTACCAGGCTGTGACACGGTCGAACCCGTGGACCCGGTGGAAATAAGGGACGCCGATCAAACCGATCACAAGGATGTAAAGCGGGATGAAGGCCAGCGATGCCGCCATGCTGGGCAGGGCCGCCACGACGTCCGGCGTCAGCGAGGCCCCGACCGCGACGCCCAGGATCGTGCGAAACCCCTTCGAGACCTGCCCGAAGCCCTGCAAGGGCCGTTGCGCCAGCGCCGCAAGCAGGCAGGCCGCCAGCGGACCGAAGAGGAACGGCAGCGGTAAGCCGAGCAACGTGAACAGCGCGACCCCGGTGGCGGCGGTCAGCGCGGTCTCTATCCGGCGGGAGGTGGCGGTACGGGGACGGTCGGGCATGATGCACTCCTGTCTTGCATCCTTGTGTATACACAGGTATTCAACATGCGCAAGGAGCACAGCATGACCGACGAGAAACCGCTTGAGCTGTCGCAGGGACAGGAGGCTTATCGCCGGATCCTCGACGAGATCCGCGCCGGGCACCTGATGCCGGGCGACCGGCTGATGGAGGTCGAGCTTGCCAAGCGGCTGGGCTTTTCCCGGACCCCCGTGCGCGAGGCGATCCGCCAGCTGGAAAGCGACGGCGTCGTGACCCATGTTCCACGCGTCGGCGCCGCGATCCGCAGGCTGGACCACGCGGAAATCTCTGAACTCTACGACATGCGCACGGTTCTGGAAGGCACCGCGGCGCGCTTTGCCGCGCGCGCGGCGTCAGAGGTGGAACTTGCGGAACTGGCCGACATTCACGCCGCGATGGCCGCCGGCGATGGCGATCCCTTTGTGCTCAACCGGCAATTTCACGCGGCGCTTCTGGATGCCGCGCGCAACCGTTTCCTGATGAAGGCGGTCGCCTCGATCCACACCACGCTGCTGATCCTGGGCCCCACGACCCTGCGCGAAGAAGAACGCGCCGAGGATGCCCTGCGCGAACACGCGGCGATCCTGGAAGGCCTGCAAGCGAGGGACCAGGATGCGGCGGAACAGGCGATGCGGGCCCATATCGCCGCCGCGCACCGCGCCCGGTTGCGCCAGCTGCGCCGGGGCTGAACCGCGTCGGGCCCGCATTGCGGGCCTCGCGCCTTGTCTCGCGCCGGGACTTCTGACAGGTACTTGGGCATTCATCCTGGCTGGAAGACAAGAGCATGACAGGCGTCCAACTGCGCGCGGGGCTGGCAAATGCTGACCTGATCGCCGTCCTCGTGGCGGTGACGGACAACGAACCGCGCGTGATGACCCTGCGCGCGGGCGAGGCGCTGCCCTCCGGCCCCTTCGAGTCGCAGCACCGCAGCCTGCAAAGCGGGTTGCGCGACTGGATCGAAAGCCAGACGAGCCACCCGGTCGGCTACCTCGAACAGCTTTACACCTTTGCCGACCGTGACAGAGAGGCCCCTTCCGAGGCAGGCGCGGCCCGGCGGATCTCTATCGGCTACCTCGGGCTTGTGCGGGAACAGGTGACACCGGGCACCGGCCAGCCACAGTGGCACGGCTGGTACGAATATTTCCCCTGGGAGGACCACCGCGACCGCCGTCCCGCTGTCCTGGACAGCATCGCGGACCGGCTGGACAGTTGGGCGGGGTCGGATTCCCTGCGCCGGGAGCGTGTCGATTTCCTGTTCGGGCAGAATGGCTTGCCCTGGAACGAGGACCTGGCCCTGCAACGCTATGAACTGATGTACGAGGCCGGTCTGGCCGAAAGCCCCTCGCGCCCGGCGATCGAGGGTTTCGGGCGGCCCATGACAGGGGATCACCGGCGTATCCTGGCGACCGGGATCGCGCGGCTGCGCGCCAAGATCAAGTATCACCCGGTGGTTTTCGAACTGATGCCGGACAGCTTTACCCTGCTGCACCTGCAACGCACGGTCGAGGCGCTATCGGGCCTGCGCCTGCACAAACCGAACTTTCGCCGCCAGATCGACCAGCAGGAACTGGTCGAGGAAACCGGCGAGATGTCCAGCGGGACGGGGGGCCGTCCGGCCAAGCTGTACCGCTATCGACCGACGGTCCTGCAGGCCCAGGCCCTGGCAGGCCCAAGACTGCCCGTGTCACGCCATTGACATAAACTCTAGTTGAGAATATCAAGCGCCTCCAGATGTACTCATCCAGAGTATAAGGAGCCGTCATGACCTACCTTCGCCTTCCCGAACTTTATGACCGGGTCAGCAAGATCGTCCCGGAACCGGACTGGATCCGCTACGAGGACGACATTGCCGCCATCCTTGACCTGAAACGGGAAAAGAACGCGGTGATCCTGGCGCACAACTACCAGACGCCGGAAATCTTTCACGGTGTTGCCGACATCGTGGGCGACAGCCTGGCGCTGGCGCGCAAGGCGATCGAGGTCGAGGCCGACGTGATCGTGCTGGCGGGCGTGCATTTCATGGCCGAGACGGCCAAGCTCTTGAACCCGGAAAAGACCGTGCTGATCCCCGACATGGGCGCCGGTTGCTCGCTGGCCGATTCGATCACCCCCGAGGACATCGCCCTGCTGCGGCAGGCGCATCCCGGCGTGCCGGTCATCACCTATGTGAACACCTCCGCCGCGGTGAAGGCCGCCTCGGACATCTGCTGCACCTCGGGCAACGCCAAGGAAGTGGTCGAATCGCTGGGTGTGCCCAAGGTCCTGATGATCCCGGACGAATACCTGGCCCGGAACGTGGCCCGCGAAACCGATGTCGAGATCATCGCCTGGAACGGCCATTGCGAAGTGCACGAACTGTTCACCGCCGACGACGTGCGCGGCATGCGCGAGGCCTACCCCGGCGTCACCATCCTGGCGCACCCGGAATGCCCGCCCGAAGTGGTGGCAGAGGCGGATTTCTCCGGCTCGACCGCCGTCATGTCGGGGTACGTCGGTGAGAAAAAGCCAGGCCGCGTGGTGCTGCTGACCGAATGCTCGATGAGCGACAACGTAGCGGTGGATCACCCGGACGTGGAATTCGTGCGTCCCTGCAACCTGTGCCCGCACATGAAGCGGATCAGCCTGGGCAACATCCGCGAGGCGCTGGAACAGAACCACCACGAGGTCACGGTGGACGCCGCCATCGCTGCGGACGCACGGCGCGCCGTCGAACGGATGCTTGCCGTAAAATGATCCGGCTTGGCCAGGACGGCGACCGGGTCACGGTCGTCGGCGGCGGCATCGCCGGGATGATCTGCGCGTTGGAACTGGCGCCGCAGCCGGTGGTGCTGATCACACGTGCCGGGCTGGGGCAGGAAAGCTCCAGCCAGTTGGCGCAGGGCGGCATCGCGGCCTGCCTCGGCACCGATGACAGCGTGGCGCTGCACCTGGCGGATACCCTGGCTGCCGGGGCCGGTCTTTGTGATCCAGAGGTGGCAGAAACCGTTCTGAGCGGCGCCCCCGGGGCCATCGCCGCGCTGGAGGCGCATGGTGTCCGGTTCGATCGCACGCCGGAGGGCGATTTCGCCCGGGGGCTGGAGGCCGCGCATTCGCGCAAACGCATCCTGCACGTCGACGGCGACGGCACCGGTGCGGGCATCACCCGTGCCCTGTCCGAGGCTGTCCGCCGCTGCCCGTCGATTTCCGTCCTGACCGGGGCCGAGGTGGTGCGGCTGGTCCGGCGCGACGGGCCTATGCGCGGTGTCCTGCTGAATGACGGCCGGCTGCTGTCCACGTCCCGCGTCGTGATGGCAACCGGCGGGCTGGGTGGGCTGTACGATGCCAGCACCAACCCCGTGGGCAACTACGGCCAGGGCGTCATGCTCGCCGCCCGCGCCGGGGCCCAGCTGTCGGACATGGAATTCGTACAGTTCCACCCCACCGCGCTGGATACACAGGGCACGCCGTTGGGCCTGATCTCGGAGGCCGTCCGGGGCGAAGGCGCGGTGCTGATCAACGCCGAGGGCACGCGGTTCATGGCCGACACGCCCGGCGCCGAGCTTGCCCCGCGTGATGTCGTGGCCCGTGCCATCGCCGCCCAGATCGCGCGCGGCAGCCGCGTTTTCCTGGACGCCCGCCCGGCACTGGGCGCGGGGTTTGCCAAGCGGTTCCCCGGGATTGCGCGGCTCTGCCAGGCGGTCGGGATCGACCCTGCGCAACAACCCATTCCCGTGCGACCGGCGGCGCATTACCACATGGGCGGCATCCATACGGATACTCACGCCCGGACCAGCCTGTCCGGCCTCTGGGCCATCGGCGAATGCGCCGCCACCGGCCTGCACGGGGCGAACAGGCTGGCCAGCAACTCTCTGCTGGAGGCGGTGGTCATGGGGCAACGCGCCGCCCAGGATATCGCGGGCCAGCCTGCTGCCCGGCCGCGCGGTGCCAGCCTGTCGCCCGTATCCCTGCCCCCGGTGGCGAACAGTGCTGCGGTGCGCCGAACCGTGTCCGAGAACCTTGGCCTGCTCCGCGACGACAAAAGCCTGCGCGCGGCCTTGGCCGCTCTGCTGCCCCTCGCCCAAGGCACCGGCGCCTCTGCCGACCCGGCCATCATCGGCCTTGCCATCGCGACCTTTGCCCTGCTGCGCGAGGAATCGCGCGGTGCCCATGCGCGCACCGACTATCCCGATCCTCTCCCCGGCAGCACATCCTGCCGGATGACCCTTGATGACATTATGGCCGTCGCGGAACAGCAGACGACCCATCCCCTGCCCCGGAGTGCCTGACATGACGCTTGTCCCCCTGCCCCGCCCGGTGATCGAACCCGCCCTGCGCACCGCGCTGGAAGAGGATCTTGGCCTTGCCGGGGACATCACCTCGGCGGTGGTAATCCCGGACGGGCACCGTTCCATCGTCACCGCCGTCGCCCGCAAACCCGGCGTGATTGCCGGGCTGGACTGTGCCGAGCTGGCCTGTGCCCTGGTCGATCCGGCCATCGAGGTCACGCGCCACCTGCAGGATGGCGCCCCCGTCACCCCCGGTGCCCGGATCGCCACCTTCGAAGGCCCGTCGCGCAGCCTGCTGACCGCCGAACGCACGGCGCTCAACTTCATGGGGCACCTGTCGGGGATCGCCAGTGTCACCGCGGGCCTGGTGCAGGCGGTTGCCGCGACGCAGGCCAACATCGTCTGTACCCGCAAGACCACACCGGGCCTGCGCGCGCTGGAAAAATACGCCGTGCGCGCGGGCGGCGGCATGAACCACCGCTATTCGCTGGCCGATGCGGTGCTGATCAAGGACAACCACATCGCCATCGCGGGCGGCATCCGCCCGGCGCTGGAGGCCGCCCGCGCCGCGACCGGCCACATGGTCAAGATCGAGATCGAGGTCGACACGCTGGACCAGCTGCGCGAGGTGCTGGAGATCGGCGCCGACGCGGTTCTGCTGGACAACATGGACCCGGACACGCTGCGCAAGGCGGTGGAGATGGTCGCGGGTCGCGCGATCACCGAGGCCTCTGGCGGCATCACCCCCGACACCGCCGCCACGGTTGCGGCCAGCGGCGTAGACCTGATTTCGCTTGGCTGGATCACGCATAGCGCGCCGACGCTGGACATCGGTCTGGACTTCGTCTCTGTCGCGGAAAGCTAAGGACCAGGCTTGCGCCGGATCCGGGGGAAGGTGGTGCCGGTGAAGGGACTCGAACCCCCGACCCCATCATTACGAATGACGTGCTCTACCAGCTGAGCTACACCGGCCATCTTCCCTGCACAGATCAAAACCGCCCAAAGCAGGGCTGATCGGTGTCAGTGCGCGGCCTATTAGCAAACGGGCCGCGCGAGGGGAAGGGCTATTTTGCGCCTTCCTTCTTGGGGTCTTCGAGTTCGATGACCTCGGCATCCTCGGGTCCGGCATCAGGGGCCTTGGCATCCGTCGGGGCGGCGCTGGCAGGGGCCTCGGGGCCCAGGTCGATCACATCGGGCCCGGCCTCTTCGCCGGCATCCTCGGCCTTGTCTTCCAGCGCGCCGCCGATGAGCAGCGGCAGCATGTCGGCGCCGGCGGGCAGCACGACTTCGGACTGCGGCGGAGTCGTCCAGCTGAGCGTGTCGAAGGCCGAACAGTTGGAACAGATCGGCGTCCATTCCGCGTGGATCGTGTTGCACTTATCGCAGACCCACTGCGGACCACGGGGTGCGGTCAGGGCCTTGGCAAGGTAGCCACGCACCACCGCGTCCTTCGCGCCCTCGCCCTTTTCGACGGCGGCCATGATCGCCAGAACCCGGGCATCCGGATCCTTGTCCGGCAAATCGCCCAACGCGCGGCGCGCCTCGGGGAAGTGTTCGGCGGCGAGGTTCAGCTCGGCCTTGAGCAGCTTGGTCTCCCGGTGGTCGGGCTGGATGCGGGTCAGCTGGACAAAGCGTTGCACGCGCTGATCCGGGGTCTCCTCGGGCTCGATCTCGGCAAAGGCGGCGGCCAGGTCGGGGTGCGGATGCGCCTCCCAGGCCTTCTTGAGCACCTTCATGGCATTGCGTTTGCGGCCCTGCGCGATGTAGGCGCGGGCGGCCATCGCGGCGGCGGGGACCAGGTCGGGCGAGGCGCGGTTGGCCTCGATCGCCGTTTCCGCAGCCTTGCCGCTCTCCTCGGCATCGTCGATGTCGGTGGCCTCCGACAGCGCCAGGACAGCATCGCGCCGCTTGTAGACATCACGCGGCAGGGCACCGTGTTTCAGCTTGGCCTGCAGGGTCTTGCGCGCGCCGGACCAGTCGTGTTTCTCGGCCTGCAATTGCAGCAGCGTGTCCTGGATCTCGACGTGCTTGGGCTTGATCGCGAAGGCGCGCTCGGCCAGTTGCAGCGCCGTGTCCGTGTCGCCCGAGGCCAGCTTCTGCTTCATGATCCCGCGGATGCCGACAAAACGCGTGGTGTCGTTCTTCAACAGGCGCTTGTAGACCTCTTCGGCCTTGCGGTTGTCGCCCACCATCTCTGCCGCCTGCGCGGTGATCAGATCGGTCAGTTCCGGCTTGTGCAGGTATTTCTCGGCCTTGTTCGCCTTGGCAATGGCAAGACGACCCTCACCGGAGGACAGCGCCATCAGGCCTTCGGACAGTGCCTCGTATCCCTTGCGCTCGCGGTTGCGGTCGAAATAGCGGCTGAGCGCAGTGTCGTCGCCGTTGATGAACTTCAGCGTGGCGATAATCAGACCCGCCAGCTTGAAGAACAGCCAGACGGCAAAGACCAGCACGACGGCCGCCATGACCGATTGCAGCGGGCCAAGCGTGTATTCCATCCCGGCAACGGTAACCTGCACCCCGCCCTGGCTTTCGAGCAGGTAGCCCGCGCCAAGGGCCAGCGCGCCGACCAGCGCGACGAAGACAACGATCTTGATGAGTGACCAAAGCATGGTGCCGACCCTTATTCCTGGTTCAGTTGCTGGGAGAGATCGGCCGCGGCGGCGAGAGCGTCGCGCCGCAGCGTGGCCTGGGCCACCCAGTCTGACATTTCAGCCCGTGCCGTTTCGGGCAGGCTTTCGATTTCGCTAAGCGTGGTGTCCAGGTCGCCGCCGCGCAGCGCGGCCTCGGCCCGCGACAGCACCGCGTCGGGGTCGTTCCCCTCTCGTGGCGTGACCGAGCGCGCGCCCAATTGCGAGCGGAAGAACCCTACGACGCTGCCCGCCTCGGCACCGTCGGCACCCGCTGCCCGCGCCGCCGCCAGCGCATCGCGGGCGGCATCGGGGAAGGACGAGATCAGGGCAGAGGCGGTGGGCAGCCCCTCTTCGGCACCTTCGACAAGCGGCCCTGGCACATCCACGCCGTTGCCGGTCAGCACCGCCAGCGGTTCGGCATAGGGCTGGCCGTCGCGGGCCCGGGTCGTCAGATCGGCCAGCGCGGCGCGGCTGGCGGCCAGTTTCGCGCGGGTTTCGGCGCTTTCTTCCGAGGCACGGGCACGGGCGGCCATCGCCTCGACTTCCTTGCGCGCGGCATCCATCGCCGCCTGCTGCTCCTTCTGCGCCGCCAGCAGGTCTGCCTGTTGTGCCGTGACCTGCGCCTTGAGCGCCTCCAGCTCACGCTCGTAGGCGGCCACGGTCTCGGGCGAGACGGCATCCTTGAGCGGCTGCTTTTCCAGCGCGGTCATGCGGCGGTCCAGGTCGGTGATCAGGGTGCCCAGCCCGGTCAGCTGATCCTGCGTCTCTGTCAGCTCGGTCCTCAGTGCGCCCAGCCCGGTTTCCAGCGCGGTCACGCTGGTGCCCAGCGGGCCAAGGTCGATGCCTGCAACGGCATCATCCGTGGCATCGGCGCGCTTGGTCAGCGCCGTGATCCGGTCATCCTGGTCGCGCAGTGCAGCAAGCGTCTGGGTGACAAAGGGATCTTCCTCGGCGGATTGCGACCCGATAAAGGGCAGGTCGGGATAGGCCCCGGCGGCATAACCCAGCCCGGCGGCGACGACACCGCCCAACAGCATCGGGACAAAGCCGCCCTTGCGCTCGACCACGGTTTCGCGGACAACCTGCGGCTCTGCCGGTGGCGCCGCGGCGGTGTCCAGGGTGTCCTCGAATGGCACGGCGTCGTCTGAAAGCGTATCGTCAGAGGCCCCGGCGGCCACATCACCGCCTTCGTGCGGCACGGACTCTTCGGTGGGGGCAGGGTCAGCATCCGGGTCGGTGTCGGCGGGGTCGCCGGTTTCCAACGCATCGGCGGTCAGCCTCTCGCCTTCCGGTGCCAGGGTGTCATCACCCTCGGTCTCGGGCAGATCCGTTCCGGCCAGGCTGTCCTCGCCGGCGTCGGCGGCAAGACTGTCCTCCGCCGCGTCTTCAGCGCCGGATTTCAGGGTGTCCGCCTCGGGCAGGCTGTCTGCGGCGTTACCCGTGTCCGTCGGGGTATCCTTCTTAGACTTCGCCACTTTATCGTTTCCCCTCGAATGCACGTCGGTCCAGGCAGATGGACCGGGTCAATAGTCTCTGGCCAGCGCCCGGTTCAGAAGGTCCGAGACAACCTCCCTCATTGCCTCCGACTCGGGCCGCTCAGCCACTTTCAGGTTCCTTTTATGCAGCGGCATGAGCGCGTTGACCACAGCTTGACTCATGGCCGCGACAAGAAGAGGCGCCTTTGCGCATTCCTTCGCCAGCAATTCGCCCGTCCGGGGCGAGAACACCGGGGCAACCACCGGAACCTGCCCATCAAGTGCGGCGCGGGCCTCTGTATTCAAGGGGCAAGGCGGTTGATCATAGATCGCGGCGCTCGTGCAGGCGATGCCCGCCGCACTCAACCGGGCGGCGATGTCGCCGCGCACATGGGTCCCATGCAGATGCACCAGGGGGGCCGGGGGCCGCCGCGCAATGATATGACGGATAAGCTCCTCTGCCGATCCCCCGCCCTCCTGCGCATGCATCCCCGCCGCTTCGGCGGCTCGCGCCGTCGCCGGACCCACCGCAAACACCGGCAGATCGGTGCGCCCGCCCAGCGCCTGCCAGGCCATGACCCCATTGGCCGAGGTAAAGATCAGCCCCCGCGCCTGCGACACGTTCGGCAGCGGCCCGGTGACTTCGACGGCAAAAAGCGGAGAGATGACGGCACGGAATTTCAGGCCGTCCTGCCGCAGCCGCGCGGCAAAACGCTCGGACGCGGCCTGTGGCCGGGTCAGCAGGAGAACGGGCAAGGCGTCGGGCATGGGCCTCCGGGATTGTGGGGCGCCTTTCCGGGTGGTACTTGCAGACGCCGTAAAGCGCAACGGGAACGCCGGATGACCTCTCCCCTGATCTTGGGCCTGGAAAGCAGCTGTGACGACAGCGCCGCCGCATTGCTGCGCGGGCGCGAGGTGCTGGCCTCTGTCGTGAAGGGCCAGAACGAGCTGCACGCGGCGTTTGGCGGCGTCGTTCCGGAAATCGCCGCCCGCGCCCATGCCGAGCGGCTGGATACCTGTGTCGAGGAAGCCCTGGCCGAGGCAGGCGTGACGCTGCAACAGGTCGACGCCGTGGCGGTGACCGCCGGACCGGGGTTGATCGGCGGAGTCCTCTCGGGGGTGATGCTGGCCAAGGGGCTGGCAACGGGGCTGGGCGTGCCACTGGTGGGGGTGAACCACCTTGCAGGCCATGCGCTGACCCCACGGCTGACCGACGGGCTGGCCTTTCCATACCTCATGCTGCTGGTGTCGGGTGGGCACTGCCAGTTCCTCATCGTACGCGGCGCGCAGGATTTCTCCCGGTTGGGCGGCACCATCGACGACGCGCCCGGAGAGGCCTTTGACAAGACCGCGCGCCTTTTGGGCCTGTCGCAACCCGGCGGTCCCTCGGTCGAGGCCCGGGCCCGCGCGGGCGATGAACGCCGGTTCCGTTTTCCCCGCCCGCTGCTGGACCGTCCCGGCTGCGACATGAGCTTTTCCGGACTGAAGACCGCGCTCTTGCGCCAGCGGGACCAGTTGATCGCCGATCAGGGCGGTCTGCATGCGCAGGACGTGTCCGACCTTTGCGCCGGATTCCAGGCGGCGGTGCGGGACGTTCTGACCGAAAAGGCCCGCCGCGCGATCGCGCTCTACCTCGATGAGGCCCCGTCGGAACCGGCCCTGGCCGTTGCCGGGGGGGTTGCCGCGAACCAATCCCTGCGCGGATCGCTGCAGGCGCTTTGCGCCGAGACAGGTGTGCGGTTCACCGCCCCGCCGCTGCGGCTGTGCACGGACAACGCGGCGATGATCGCCTATGCGGGCGGCGAATTGCTGGCCGCGGGTGTCACCCATGACATGAGCCTGTCCGCGCGCCCCCGCTGGCCACTGGACAAGAGCGCAGCACCCCTGGTCGGCTCCGGCAAGAAAGGCGCCAAGGCATGAGCATCGCGGTCCTCGGGGGTGGCGCTTTTGGCACGGCGCTGGCGGTCGCGCTGGGGCGCAAGCGCGCGGTGACGCTTTGGGCGCGGGATGTGACCGGCCTGCATGACACACGGCAAAGCCCCCGCCTTGCCGGTGTGACCCTGCCAGATGCCGTCACCGTCACCGGCGACCTGAACGAGGCCGCCAGTCGCGACACGCTGTTGCTGTCGGTCCCGATGCAACAGCTCTCGACCCTGCTGGACCGGATTGCCACGCCGCTGGACGGGCACGCGCTGGTCGCCTGCTGCAAGGGGATCGACCTGGCCGAAGGCGTCGGGCCGTCGGCCCTGATCGCCCGGCACCAACCCGGCTCGGTGCCCGCCGTTCTGACCGGCCCCAGCTTTGCCGGCGACATCGCGCGCGGCCTGCCGACGGCGCTGACGCTGGCCTGTGGAGATGAACCCAGGGGGCGGGCGCTGCAGGAACACCTGTCGACGCCGGTCCTGCGGCTCTATCGCAGCGATGACATGATCGGCGCGGAACTGGGCGGCGCGCTGAAGAACGTGATCGCCATCGCCTGCGGCGCCTGCATCGGTGCCGGCCTGGGCGACAGCGCCCGCGCGGCCCTGATGACCCGGGGCTTTGCCGAGATGATGCGCCTGTCCGCCCGGCTCGGCGCGCGCCCGGAAACGCTCACCGGCCTGTCCGGCCTGGGCGACCTGACGCTGACCTGCACCTCTGACGGGTCGCGCAACTATCGCTTTGGCCTGGCGCTGGGACGAGGAGAGGAGTTCGACCCCTCCGTGACCGTCGAAGGCGCGGCCACCGCCCGCGCCGCCGCCCGGCTGTCCACGGAGCTGGACCTGCCCCTGCCCGTCTGTTCCGTGGTGGCCGACCTGTCCCAGGGGCGGTTGACCGTGCGCCAAGCGATGGACACCCTGCTTTCCCGACCACTCAAGGATGAATGACATGCTGATTGCCCTGATCGCCCATGACAAACCCGGCGCCCTGCAAATCCGCAAGGACACGCGCGACGCCCACCTGGACTACCTCAAATCGACCGGGGTCGTCTCTCAGGCAGGGCCGCTGCTGGACGACGAGGGCGGCATGATCGGCTCTCTGGTGATCCTCGACGTCGCCGACAAAGCAGCGGCCGAAGAATGGGCGGCAAACGATCCCTATGCCAAGGCCGGCCTGTTCCAGAGCGTCACCCTGACCGCGTGGAAAAAGGTGATCTGATGCGCTACTGGCTTTTCAAGTCCGAACCCTCGACCTGGTCCTGGCAGGACCAGCAGGCCAAGGGCAACGCTGGCGAAGAATGGGACGGGGTCCGGAATTACCAGGCCCGCAATTTCATGCGGGAGATGGAAAAGGGCGACCGGGGCTTTTTCTACCATTCGCAAAAGGAAAAGGCGATTGTCGGCACCGTCGAGGTGATCGCCGAGGCACATCCCGACAGCACCACGGATGATGATCGCTGGGAATGCGTGGACATCATGGCGCTGGAATCCGCCGCGACGCCGGTCACTCTGGACCAGATCAAAGAGGATCCCCGGCTGGCGGAAATGGTGCTGGTCAAGAACTCCCGACTGTCGGTTCAGCCGGTTTCGGAAGAGGAATGGCAGGTCATCTGCGGACTGGCGGGCCTGTCCACCTGATCCGCGTCACAGCAGTTCGTCGGGGATATGCGGCAGGGCGAGCGCCGCAAGTGCCTGTCGGCGTTCGTCGTTGACATGCACCTGCAAAGGCCCCTCGGGGTCGACGACCTGCTGGTAAATGCGGGCGAGACCAAAGGAAACGCCGCCAGGAGCATGAACCGAGTCAAGCAACCTTTGGTTGCGGGAGCGCAGCCGATCCTGCAGGCGAAGGGAATGCCAGTGCAGCTCGCGGAACCCGAACTCTACCTCGGCGACCTCGGCCAGGTCGGTGAAATTCTTTCCAGGGGCTTCCGGCGAGTCTTCCCCATGTAAACGTTCGAATAATTCGCGCAATTCTCCACGCGTGACATGTCCGTTGTGACGAATCCACACCAGGTCGAGATCGGGGAAGTATTTCAGGTCTACGGGTATGGTGGGCGCTCGTCAAAGTTGCGGGGACTCAAGATATCACGCAATGTAAACTATAGCATATTCCACGCGAAAACAGGGGTTCTGGATAAACCTTTTTTCGAAACCCGTAATTTTATGCGCGGAAAAGTCACGCCGGAGAAATGACCATGCTTGAATTCGTCAACAGTCTTGCCGCTGCAATCCTGGCCTTCGCGGCTGGCGCCGTCTGGTACATGGCCCTGGCCGGACCGTGGAAAACCGCCTCAGGCGTGAAACTGGACGCGGACGGCAATCCGCAGGGCGGCATGAGCGCGGGTGTCATGATCCTGACCTTTGTCATGCAGGTGGTCGTGGCCGGGATGATGCGCCATGTCTTTGCCGCCAGCGGCGTCGAGACGGCTGGTGCCGGACTGGTGTCGGGCCTTGGGATCGGGTTGTTCTTCATCGCGCCCTGGATCGCGATCAACAATGCCAACTCCATGCGCCCCCTGACGCTGACGTTGATCGACGGCGGCTATGCGACGCTGGCCTGCGGTCTGATGGGGCTGGTGCTGACGCTCTTCTGAGATCGACACGGGCTCGTATAAAAACGGAGGGCCCCGGAAAACCCGGAACCCTCCGTCCACCCCACATGCTCCCTACGCACCACATGTGTTTTGAAATCTACGGTTCCGGCCTTTCTGGCCAGTCCCCTAGACCCTACGGTTTCCACGCCCGTCCGGCAATCTGGAACTACCGGCAATTTCAATCAATTGCGGGGAATCACCGCTCTGGATACGACAAGGGCCCCCGCGCTGCGGAGGCCCCGTAACAGGTTGGTCCTGCTGCCACGGCTCAGCCGTAGACGGATTCCTTGCCGAAATGCTTGGTCAGCATGTAGTAGACCACGGCACGGTACTTGTTGCGCTCGGACTGGCCGTAGGTTTCAATCACCTTGCCGATCGCGTCCATCAGCTCGGGACCGTCCGCAAGGCCCAGCTTCTTGACCAGGAAGTTGTCCTTGACGGTTTCCAGCTCGCTCTCCTGCGATGAGGCAACGGTTGAGGCATCCGCGTCATAGATGGCCGGACCACAGCCGATGGTGACCTTGGTCAGCAGGTCCATGTCCGGTTCCATGCCGCACTTGTTCTTCAGGTCCTCGGCGTATTTGGCGATCAGTTCGTCGCGACGTCCCATGTTCACTCCCTCGTGTCATGCGCCGCGTTCCGCGGGCGCTGTCCGTGCTGTTTAGCGGCCAAAGCGGCCATGCCATCGCATGGTGACCGCACATTCGCGTTATTGGCAAGGGAAATGCGGCACCTCTCTTCCCCCTGTTCCGGGCGCGAAGGGCATTCCGTGAAGTCACCTTGCGCTCTGTGGCAATTTGGGCCCAGATCGGGACAGGCGGGCGCCGTTCCGGCGTCCCACCCCAGGAGGGCACCGCATGACCGAAACCGGCACTGTCAGCTTTACCCAGATGAAGGATGGCACCCGCGAAGACTACGAGCTTCTCGAACGGCTGGAGAAACCCTACCTGGCGCTGACCCCCGACCGGGTGCTGGATGAATTGCGCCGCCAGGGAGAGGTCACCCTCGAAGGGTATCGCATCACCCGGCTGACCCACGGGCTGCAATCGGCCACCCGCGCGGAACGCGATGGCGCCGACCTCGACTGGATCGTCGGCGCGCTCTTGCACGATGTCGGCGACGGGCTGGCGCCGCAGAACCATGACCGGTTTTCTGCCGATGTGATCCGGCCCTTCGTCCGCTGGGACGTGGCCTGGGTGGTGGAACACCACGGCATCTTTCAAAGCTTCTACTACGGCCACCACTATGGCTGGGACCGCAATGCCCGCGACCGGTTCAAGGATCATCCCTGTTGCGACAGCTGCGCGGAATTCTGCGAACGCTGGGACCAGTCGAGTTTCGACCCGGCGTACGACACCCTGCCGCTGGAGCATTTCGAACCGCAGGTGCGAGAGGTCTTTGCCCGCAAGGCCTATGACCCGGCGGTGATCCGAGAGGGATTCGTGTCACGCTTGGCAGAGTAAGCCGCGACCCGGTCCGTGGCCGCTTGAAGCCGGTGGGGCGGAATGCGACTGTCCGGTTGACCTCAGTACCGGATTGTTACGCCATGCAACGCCCTCTTTTAATCGCCAGCCCTCTCATCCTTCTGGCGCTTGCCGCCTGCGAGCCCGTTCCGGGAGGCGGTGCACCCTCTGGCCCCACGTCCACTGCTCCCGAAGCCGTGGCCGCCATCGCCGCCCCCTACCAGGATCTGACCAGAGTTCGGTGGCGGTCCGAGGACGGGTGTTATTGGTACACCCATGAAGGCCCCGTCGAGACGACCGAATTGCCAGTGCGCACCAGCGCAGGCAATCCGATCTGCACGCGGCCCCGGCCCTGATCGCGGACCTCAGGCAGCCTCCTGTCAGGGGCCGCCCACACAGTCCTACAGAGGGCTACCGTCGGTGGGATACAGGTAGGCGGTCACGCCGGTAGACACCTGGTCGTACAGGTAGTTGATGTGCGGCATCACCATCCGCACACAGCCCGAACTTGCCCGCGTCCCGATAGAGCGCGGCGCGGGCGTGCCGTGAATGCGCAGATAGCTGTCCCGGTTGCCGACATAAAGATACAGGGCACGCGACCCCAGCGCATTGTCCGGGCCGGGGGGCTGCCCGTCCGCCCAGGCTGCGTATTTCTCCGGCTCTCGGGCAATCATGGCTGCGGTAGGCGTCCACCGCGGCCATTTCGCCTTGCGCTTGATCGTGTAGACACCCGGTCCGTACAGACCGTCACGCCCGATCGCCACGCCATAGCGCATCGCGGTTCCGTCGCCCTGGATGTGATAGAGGTAGCGCGCAACCGCATCGACGTGAATATCACCCGGTTTCAGGCCGGGGTTGGCCGAGACCCTCCGCGGCAGGAAGCGGGGATGCAGACCCCAGGGATTCGAGGTTTCCAGATCGAATTCAGGGGGAGTCACCTGGGCGTCCCACTGGCTCCAGTCTCCTGGCGCGGCAAAGGCGGGGCGGGCGATTGCCGGCGTGGCTAACGCAGCGGCAGTGGCAACAAACTGGCGTCGGGTAAACATTACAGCAGCTTTCTTGCGAGGGTAGCAGATTGGCAACGGCCGAGTTCAGCGTACCGTTCCATTACACTGTCTATCAAAACGGCAAACCGGCCCGATCCTCAAACCCGTTTTTCGGGTTTCACCAAATCTTTTGGCGGCCCGTGCAGATTTGCGCCAGAAGCAAAACAACCGCCAGCCTTTCGGCCAGCGGTTGCAGGGGCGCCAGATGGCGCGCTTCCTCAGTACCGGTAGTGCTCGGGCTTGAA
>NZ_JARAMO010000186.1:0-7755 GCF_028807275.1 Mameliella sp. AT18 | reverse complement strand
TCGGGCGGCAACCAGCAGAAGGTGGTGATCGCCAAGTGGCTGGCCACCCAGCCCCGCGTCATCATCCTGGACGAACCGACCAAAGGCATCGACATCGGGTCGAAGGCGGCGGTTCATGACTTCATGGCCGAACTGGCCGCGCAGGGGCTGGCCGTCATCATGGTCAGTTCGGAAATCCCCGAGATCCTGGGCATGTCCGACCGCGTCATCGTCATGCGCGAAGGCCGGATCGCCGCCGAGGTGCAGGAGGATGACCTGACGCCCGAGACGCTTGTCCGCCACGCCGCCGGTATCTGAGGAGAGAGCGATGATCCGCAAACTTGCCACCAGGCGCGAAACCCTGCTGCTGGGCGCGCTCTTGCTGTTGCTGGCCGTGATCGCCACGCGCTTTCCCGGTTTCGTGGCGCCGTCCAACCTGGCGGATGTGTTCAACGACACGGCGCCGCTGATCCTGCTGGCCATCGGCCAGATGGTGGTCATCCTGACCCGCTGCATCGACCTGTCGGTGGCCGCCAACCTGGCGCTGACCGGCATGGTGGTGGCGATGCTGAACGTGGCCGTGCCTGGCCTGCCGGTGGCGGTAACGCTGGCGGTCGCCTTGGGCCTGGGCGCGGCCCTGGGCATGGTCAACGGCCTGCTGGTCTGGAAACTGGATATTCCGCCCATCGTGGTCACGCTGGGCACCATGACGATCTTTCGCGGCACGATCTTCGTCATCTCGGGCGGTGACTGGGTCAACAGCCACGAGATGGGAGAGGGATTCAAGGCCTTTCCACGCGCCGAGTTGCTGGGCCTGCCAATGCTGAGCTGGATCGCGATCCTGGCCCTGACGGTCTTTTCCCTGGTCATGACCCGCACGACGCTGGGCCGCGCCTTCTACGCGGTGGGCGGCAACCCGCACGCGGCCACCTATACCGGCATCGACGTGGGCCGGACCCAGTTCTGGGCCTTTACCCTGTCCGGTACCCTCGCCGGCCTGACGGGCTATCTCTGGGTCTCGCGTTACGCGGTGGCCTATGTCGACATCGCTGGCGGGTTCGAGCTGGACGTGGTGGCGGCCTGCGTGATCGGGGGCATCTCGATCATGGGCGGCGTCGGCACGGTCTGGGGCGCCCTGCTGGGGGCCCTGTTCTTGGGCGTCATCAAGAACGCCCTTCCGGTGGTCAACATCTCGCCCTTCTGGCAGCTGGCGATTTCCGGCAGCGCCATCATCATCGCGGTGGCGGTCAATGCCCGCGCCGGACGCGACAAGGGCCGCATCATCCTGAAATCCGCGGAGCACGCCACATGACGACATTGCATGACACCGCACCGGGGCGCCAGATCCCCGACCGGCTGCAATCGCCCCTGCAACGGCGGCTGAAGAGCTGGGAAACCCTGCTGCTGCTGGTGGCCATCGGCATCTTCGTCGCCAACAGCTTTGCCTCGCCCTATTTCCTCAACGCCTGGAACCTGAGCGACGCAACCTTCAACTTTACCGAAAAGGCGATGATCGCCTTTGCGATGGCGCTGCTGATCATCTCGGGCGAGATCGACCTATCGGTCGCGGCGATCATCGCGCTGGCCTCGACCGCGATGGGCGCGGCGATGAGCGCGGGCGCCGGAACGCCCATGATCCTGCTGGTGGGGATCGGCACCGGCCTGGCCTGCGGCGCCTTCAACGGGGTGCTCGTCACCCGTTTCGGCCTGCCCTCCATCGTCGTCACCATCGGCACCATGAGCCTGTTTCGAGGCATCAGCTACATCGTCCTGGGCGACCAGGCCTTTCGCGGCTACCCCTCCGATTTCGCATTCTTCGGACAGGGCTACGTGTTCTGGGTGATCTCCTTCGAGCTGGTGCTTTTCGCCGTGCTCGCCGTGATCTACGCCGTGGTCCTGCACCTGACCAACTTTGGCCGCGCGGTCTATGCCATCGGCAACAATGCGACGGGTGCAGAGTTTTCAGGCATCCGGGTCGCGCGGGTGAAATTCATCCTCTTCCTGCTGACCGGCCTGATGTCGGGCATCGCCGCCATCTGCCTGACCTCGCGGCTGGGCTCGACCCGCCCCTCGATCGCCTTTGGATGGGAACTGGAGGTGGTGACGATGGTGGTTCTTGGCGGTGTCAACATCCTGGGCGGATCCGGGTCCATTCCCGGCGTGGTCATCGCGGCCTTCGTCATGGGGCTGGTGACCTTCGGACTGGGCCTGTTGAACGTGCCCGGCATCGTCATGTCGATCGTGATCGGCGCGCTGCTGATCGGGGTGATCGCCCTGCCCCGGCTCTGGTCGAAGTGGCGGGCCGCGTGATGCAGAAATACGCCTTCAAGATGACGCTCACCCCCGGTTGCGAGACCGAGTACCGCAAGCGCCATGACGCGATCTGGCCCGAATTGTCGCAGCTGCTGAAAGAGGCGGGCGTTTCGGATTACTCGATCCACCTCGACCGGGACACGCATACGCTCTTTGCGGTGCTCTGGAGACGTGACGATCATACGATGGACGCCCTGCCCGACCATCCGGTCATGCAGAGATGGTGGGCGCATATGGCGGACATCATGGAGACCAGGGACGACAACGAACCCGTGGCGACGCCGCTGGAAACGGTCTTTCACCTGCCATGACGGGGGGTCATGTCGCCGTCATCGACATTGGCAAGACCAACGCCAAGCTGGCATTGGTCGACCCTGCCGACCTGGCGGAAGTCGCCGTCATCACCCGGCCAAACACGGTGCGTCCCGGTCCACCCTGGCCGCATTTCGATACCGAGGGACACTGGCAGTTCCTGCTGGACGGGCTTCGCGACTTTCACTCGGCCCACGGTATTTCCGCGATCTCCGTCACCACGCATGGCGCCTGTGCCGCGTTGCTGGACGAAAAAGGTGGGCTGGCGGCGCCGATCCTCGACTACGAACATGACGGCCCGGACGACCTGTCGGCCGACTATGACGCCCTGCGCCCAGGGTTTTCAGAAACAGGCTCTCCGCGCCTGGGCATGGGGCTGAACCTGGGGGCGCAGCTGCACTGGATGCTGCAGTCAGATCCGGGCCTGCGGGCGCACACCGCGCGGATCGTCACCTATCCGCAGTATTGGGGGTTTCGCCTGACGGGCGTTGCCGCAACGGATGTGACCTCGCTGGGCTGTCACACGGATCTCTGGTTGCCGGCCGAGGGGCGGTTTTCCCCTTTGGTGGACACGCTGGGCCTGGGCGGGATCATGGCCCCGCCGCGCCGTCCGGACGAGGTTCTGGGCCCGATCACGGCGGAAGTGGCAAAGGCGACCGGTCTGCCCCGCGAGACGCAGGTGCGATGCGGCATCCACGATTCCAACGCCTCGCTGCTGCCCCACCTGCGCAGCCAGCAGGCCCCGTTTTCCGTGGTCTCGACCGGCACCTGGGTCATCGCCATGTCCATCGGCGGGACAGTCGTGGACCTGGATCCGGGCAAGGACACGCTCATCAACGTCAGCGCGCTGGGTGCACCCGTACCGTCGGCCCGGTTCATGGGTGGACGCGAACATGACATCGCCTCGGGCGGTGCCTATCCCGACCCCGATGAGTCAGAGCTTGCCGCCATCCTGCGCGACGGCATCATGCTGTTGCCGGCGGTCGAACCGGGTTCCGGCCCGTTCCGGGGCCGGCAGGCGCGCTGGGTCGGGGCGGAACCCGCGCCCGGCACCGGGCGGCGCGGGGCGGCGCTGGCCTTTTACCTGGCGCTGATGACGGCCCATTGCCTGCGGATCATCGGCCACGCGGGCCAGATCGTTGTCGAAGGCCCCTTTGCCCGCAACCGCGCCTATGCCCGGATGCTTGCGGCGGCGACCGGCGACCGGGTCATCCCCTCCGGCGCCGCCACGGGCACCTCGCAGGGGGCGGCGCTGCTGGTGGATGGGACGCGGCCCGCCATGCCCGCGCCGATTGCGCCAGCCGATGGGGCCGACCCGCTGACAGCTCAAATGCGGGCCTATGCAGACCTCTGGCAGGACCGCAGCGGCGCCTGACAGCGGCCACCCCCAAAGGTCTACGCCTGCCCTTCCTTCAGGGCCGCGTGGATCGCCGTTGCGAGGTCCGGCAAGAGACAGGGCTTCTGCAGCACCGGCAGCCCAAGCGCCCGGATCTCGTCCGAGCCGACCTCGGCATGGCCGGACATCAGGACAATTGCCATCCGCGCGAACCGCGTGCAAATGGCGCGCGCCAGGTCGATCCCCGAAACGCCACCCGGCATCACGATATCGCTGAGAACCACATCGTAGTCGGCCCCGGCATCCAGCCGATCCAGTGCCGCCCGACCGGTCTCGGCCATGTCCACATCGTAGCCGAGATCGCGCAGCAATTCTGCCATCGGCTCGCGCAGCGCCGCCTGATCCTCGACCAGCAACAGACGCCTGCCGTCGCCGCGCGGGATGGCCCCCGAGGTCTGCGGCAGCGCCCCGCCATCACCCGCGACACGCGGCAGGCGCAACCGGACCGTGGTCCCGTTGCCCGGCTCAGAGTAGAGCGACAGGCGCCCCGACGACCGCGCCGCAAGACTGTCCACCATCGCCAGCCCCAGCCCGGTGCCGCCCGCGTCGGTCTTTGTCGAAAAGAACGGGTCGGTCGCCTGGCGCAACACGTCTCCCGTCATGCCGGGGCCATTGTCCGACACGGCGATCTCCACCATGTGCCCGGTCTCCGCGTCCTCCTGGCCGGACTTGCGCATGTCGTAACTCCGGACCTGAATCACGATCTCGTCGCCCTGACCGGAGTCCGCCATCGCGTCGCGCGCGTTCAGGATCAGGTTCAGCAGGGCGTTTTCCAATTCCCCCCTGACACAGTGTACAAAGACATCCTCGTCGACCGCCGGCAGGATCAGCCCGATGGCCTCTCCGATGGCGGGCCGGGCCAGGCTTTCCAGTTCCTTTAGGCTTTCGCGCAGGCTGACCGCGCCGGGTTCCTGCGGCGACTGGCGGGAAAATCCCAGCAGGCGCTGCGTCAGGTTGTTGCCATGTCTGACGGTGTCGATGATCCGGTCGACCGTCGCCGCAACGGGGCCGTCGGCCTTCACCCGGACCAATTGCGCGTTATAGAGGATCGTGGCCAGGATATTGTTGAAATCATGGGCCAGACCACCTGTCAGCATCCCCAGCGAGGACAACCTCTGCGACCGCTCCAGCTTTTGCCGGTTCAATTCGTTGTCATGGGTGTCTTCGACGATCATCAGCGCCGACAGCCCCGACCCCAGAGAAGTGACCGCATCGCTGGTCACACGGACATAGCGGGACGCCTGATCCGGACGGGCACGGAACAGGCAAACCTGCCCGTTCGTCATTTCGCCCCGAAAGAGGCGCTGAAGCGGGTCCCGCCCGGGATCGAGAGGCTCGGCGCTGATCGGTTCAAGGAACTGCGCGCTCTCGGGCCAATGTTGCGGTGAGACGTCCTGCTCCAGTCCCAGCAGCACCCGACCGCCCGGGTTGATGACAGCCATCTCTCCGCCGGTGCCAAAGCCGAAGACCCCCTGCCGCGTGCTCGCCAGGATCGCCGCAAGCCTCTCGCTGGCCAGCGCCGTCTGGGCGCGCAGCCGCTCGGCATTGGCGCGGGCGCGCCAGTTCTGGACCAGGAAGGCCAGCGCCCCCAGGATGGCCAGCGCCCCGCCGCCATAGAGGATCAGGTTGACCCGCCGGTCGGTCCAGAACACCGGGTCCTCCATCCATTGCCGGGCCAGGTCGCGGTATTGGTCAGAGCCGACATACCCCCGGATGACCACGTCCAGCCGTCGCTGCAAATCCCCCAGGCCCGGCCGCATTGCAATGGCCAGGTCGTTCCGGAACACCGGCGCGTCGAGCTGGGCAAAGGCATCGCTCAACCCCATTTCCTGGACCGTCCTCTGGAAGGTCACGCGCGGCATCACCAAGGCGTCGATCCGACCCGCACGCAAATCCTGCGCACCGCCTCTGACCTCGGGCAACATGACAAGCGGCACGCCGAGATCCGCCGCGATCTCGGCGCGCAACGGGCTGCTCTGGATGATACCGATCCGCCCTTCTTCCGGTCGCAGCTCTCGGCCCGCGTCGGCGGCGCGAACGAAAATGGCATATTCGATCGTCTGGATCGGTGCGCTGAACTGCAACAGGTTCCGCTCTGCCTCTGTCACGCTGCGCAAGGGCAGGAGATCGAAGGCGCCGACCCTTGGCCCCCTCGCCCAACTTTCCAGCGTGATCGGTTCGAACTGCACGGCGATGTCCGCGCGCGCCGCCAGGTCGCGCAGCACCTCGACCGCGAAACCGCTGACCCGCCCGTCTTCCTCGACCAGGTGGTAGGGCGGGAAATGCGATACACCCACGGTCAGCACATCCGGAACCGGCACCGGCGGCACCATGAGCCAGCGCGCGCGCAGATCGTCCAGTGCCCCGCTGGTCTCCAGCCGACCAAGCGCCGCCTCGATCCCCGGCAAGAGAGGGGCAAATTCCGGGCGAAGCGCGACAAAATGGGAATTTTCCCGCACCGGCGGAAATGTCGGGCGCACAAGCCCATCCAGCCCTGTCCGGCGCAGCGTTCTTTCGCCCAGCGCGGACAGGACGATCACCCCGTCCACCTGGCCATCGAGAAGATGCGCGAAGGCCGTGACCTGGTCATCGTAGGGCACCATGACGCTGCCTTCAGGTGGTCTCATCCGGCTGGCGACCGTGTTGCGCAGGACACCTATGCGCCTGTCAGTGAAGGTTTCGAAGCGCCAGTCTCGCGGGGCGTCAGCGCGGACGAACAGGACGAAGCGCGTTTCCGCGACCGGTCCGGCAAACAAGAGCTGGCCATCGTCGATGGCGCCTCTGCCAACACCGGCCAGCAAATCGGCACGCCCCCGGGACAGCGCCGGCAGCACCTCCGTCGTCAGGCCGACATCGACGAGGTCGATGTCGAACCCTGCCTCCTCTGCGAGCATCCGGGCGAGGTCGAGGAAGAAACTGCGCGGGGTCCCGTCCGCCTCGACAAATCCGAAACCGGAGTCGCCTGCCCAGGGAACGCGCAACACTTGCCTCTCGGGGGATTGTGCACCCGCCGTCAGTGGCATCAGCAGGAAAAACACCCCGATCAGCAGCCAACGGGCCGGCGAAGACGCGAAAAGGACTCTCAAGTGATGGCTCCTCGACCGCCGGGGACGCGCGATTATAGATTGTGGCCACGGGTTTCCAATGGCATTTCTGACCGGATAACTCATTGGAAAGCAGTGTTCACTTGACCGATGCGACAAAGATCCTGGTGATCGAGGACAACGGGCCCTTTCTCGCGGCGCTGGCCGATACGCTCGAGATGTTCGGTTACGCGGTCGAACAGCTCTCGGACCCGGCCAGGGCCCTGAATCGGGTGACCAGCGCCCCCGGTTTCGACATCCTGGTGATCGACCTGCACCTTGGGGCATCGCTCTCGGGCACGGAGGTCGCGCAGGCCGCACGACAAGGCGCGCCGGACCTTCCCGTGATCTTTCTGACCGGCGGACAGACCGACGGGCCGCCCCCCACCCTCGCGTCCAGCGAATTGGTGATGAAGACCGACGGGCCTATGGCCCTGCGCGATGCGCTTGACCGGGCCAGCGCGGCGCTGGCGGACTGACCGGCAGCTACAGCAGCCCCGGCAGGAACAACACCGCCGCCGGAAAGGCGATTGTCAGGATCACCACCACCAGGTCCGCCAGAAGGAAAGGGATCACGCCGGCAAAGATCTGTGCCGTGCTGACGTATTTGTAGGCCACGTTCTTGATGACGAAGACGTTCAGCCCGACCGGCGGCGTGATCATCCCGATTTC
>NZ_JARAMO010000185.1:0-8824 GCF_028807275.1 Mameliella sp. AT18 | reverse complement strand
CCGAGGTATTTTCAAAACCAAAGAAGCCGGGGGCGGGCTTTTCCGGCGGTTGACCGTCGTTTAAGGTCAGCGGCAGGCAAGAGCAAGCGAGGCGGCATGGACCTGATCGACGACGGACCGGAGGGCAACACGCCGGAATTCAGCGTCAGCGAACTCTCGGGCGCGGTAAAGCGCGTGATCGAGGGCGAGTTCGGTTTCGTCCGCGTGCGCGGCGAGGTCGGGCGGGTGTCGCGGCCACGCTCGGGGCATGTCTACCTGGATCTCAAGGACGACCGCTCGGTGATTTCGGGCGTGATGTGGAAAGGCGTCGCCGCCCGCCTGCAGACCCAGCCCGAAGAGGGGATGGAGGTGATCGCCACCGGGCGCCTGACCACCTTTCCCGGACAGTCGAAATACCAGATCGTCATCGAGGACATCCGCCCGGCGGGGGCGGGCGCGCTCATGGCGATGCTGGAAAAGCGCAAGGCGATGTTGCAGGCCGAGGGGCTGTTTGCGCCCGAGCGCAAGAAGCGTCTGCCCTACCTGCCAGAGATCATCGGCGTCGTGACCTCGCCCAGTGGGGCGGTGATCCGTGACATCCTGCACCGCCTGCGCGAGCGTTTCCCGCGCAAGGTGCTGATCTGGCCGGTGGCGGTGCAGGGGGCCAAATGCGCCCCCGAAGTGGCCCGCGCCATCGAGGGGTTCAACCGGCTGACCCCCGGTGGCGCCCTGCCGCGCCCGGACCTGTTGATCGTGGCGCGCGGCGGCGGCTCGGTCGAGGATCTCTGGGGCTTCAACGAAGAGGCGGTGGCGCGTGCCGCTGCCGCCTCGGAGATTCCGCTGATCTCGGCCGTGGGGCACGAGACGGACACCACGCTGATCGACTTCGTGTCCGACCGGCGCGCGCCGACGCCGACGGCGGCGGCGGAACTGGCGGTGCCCGTGCGCATGGAGCTGATCGGGGCGGTGCGCGACTTCGGCGCCCGCATGGAACGCGCCATGTCGCAGCGGCTGGAGGTGCGCGGCCAGCGGCTGCGCGATCTTTCGCGCGCCCTGCCACGCCCCGAGGAATTGCTGGACGGTCCGCGCCAGAGGCTGGACCTGCAGGGAGACCGCCTGCCGCATGCGCTGTCGCGCTCTGTCGAACGGCGCAGGTTGCACCTGTCCGAGACCGCGGGCAGCCTGCGCCCCGGCGTCCTGACCCGCGCCATCGCGGTGGAACAGCGGCGGCTGGAGGATCGCGCCGCACGGATTGGCCCGGCGCTGGCACGCCTGGTCGAGGCCCGGCGCGAGGCGCTGGGCCGCCGCGCCGACCGGCTCAGCCCGCGTCAGATCACGCGCGAGATCGCCGTGGGGCAGGAAAGGCTGGCCGGCCTGACCCGCCGGCTGGACGAGGCCATGACCGCCCGCCAGGGCGAAAAGCGCCGCAAGTTGGACGCGCTCATGCGCCTGCACGAGACACTGGGCTACCGCGAGACGCTGCGGCGCGGCTATGCCGTGGTGCGTGGCGATGGCCACCTGGTGACGACCAAGGCCGCCGCCGAGGGCGCCGCCGGGCTGGAAATCGAATTTGCCGATGGCACGCTAAAGCTTGGCGGGCGTTCCTCACCTCGCAAATCCGCCAAGCCGGAACCGCCGGAACAGGGCAGCCTGTTCTAGCGCCGAACCTTCATTCTGCGTCACAACCGCCCGCAGGCTTTCCTTTTCTTCTGCACTCGCATAGGATTCGCTGCATCGCACCAATGCCGGGGAGGGCACCAGTGGCCGAGAGTGAAAAACCGCTTCTGATCAAGCGTTACGCCAGCCGGCGGCTCTACAACACCGAGACCTCCGACTATGTCACGCTCGAGGACATTGCCGGGTTCATCCGGGACGGGCGCGACGTCAAGATCGTCGACCTGAAATCGGGCGACGACCTGACCCGGCAGTACCTGCTGCAGATCGTGGCCGAGCATGAAAGCAAGGGCCAGAGCGTCCTGCCGATCAACGTGCTGACCGATCTCGTGCGCAGCTATACCACCCAGGCCACCAGCGCGGTGCCGCAGTTCCTGGCCGCCAGCTTCGAGATGTTCCGCGACAGCCAGTCCAAGTGGTTCGAGAACGTCAATTCGATGAACCCGATGGCCAAGGGGTTTGAGGCCATGCAGGCCCAACAAGAGGCGTTCCTCAAGGCGATGGGCGGTCAGCTTCCGGGCGAGGACGAGCAAAAGCCGTCCAAGGAAAGCAAGGAAGACCTCGAGACCATCAAGAAACAGCTGTCCGATCTTCAGGCCAAGTTGTCCAAGCTCGACAAGTAAACCGCAGGGCAGAGAGCGCCCGGCCACCGTCCTGCATGGCAGGAGGGCGACCGGGACACCGGCTCTCCCGCCTCAGGTGCCGTAGGCGCGTTGCGGCGCCGTGGCCGTGTCTGCCGCGCGGGTCAGCACGGCGGCCACTGCATCGCAGTCCGTGAGTGAGAGGCGGGCGGGCAGGCGGGTGTCGCAGGCGCGCATCAGCATCGCGCGGGTCCGCGGCAAGTCGGGCATTTCGGGCAGGAACTGCCAGTTCCAGTAGGCGCGGGCGTTGTCACGGCTCAGGCCAAAGACCTGCACCTTGACGCCTTCCGCCTCGGCGGCCGCGACAAAGGCACGGACCTCGGCGTCGCTCATGCCGCACAGGTTGAACTGCAGCGAATCCGGCGCGCGTTCCTCGGGGGCCAGTTTCGCGGGCACCGTGATCCAGGGGCTGCGGTCGATCTGCGCCGCGACATGGTCATGGTTGCGGCGCCCGTCCGTCACCCGGCGGTCGATATGGGGCAGCTGGGGCCGGATCACCGCTGCCGAAAGGTTCGACATGCGCAGGTTGTACAGCGGCAACTGGTTCTGCCAGCGGGCAAAGGCCTGTTCCAGCTCGGCGGTATTGTCACCGGGGCGCAGGTGCTTTTTCCAGGCGTGCTCATAGGCACCCGACAGGATCACGGCCCGCGCCACCAGGTCGGCGTCGTCGGTCACCAGGATGCCGCCTTCGCCCGCGTTCACCAGCTTGTAGCTCTGGAAACTGAAACAGCCGACCCGCCCCAGCGTGCCGATCTTGCGCCCGTGCCAGGTGGTGCCCAGGCTGTGCGCCGCATCCTCGATCACCGGCACGCCGGCCTCGGCGCAGAGCGCCAGGATCGCGTCCATGTCCGAGGTATGGCCGCGCATGTGGCTGACGATGACCGCCTGCACGCCGGGCAGACGGGCGGCGAAATCCGTCATGTCGATGCGATAGTCCTCGCCCACCTCGCAGAGCACCGGCACCAGTCCCGCGTGCACGATCGACGAGGGCACTGCGGCAAAGGTGAAGCCGGGGATCATCACGCGGGCGCCCTTCGGCAGGTCCAGTGCCTCCAGCGAGAGGAACAGAGCCGCCGAGCAGCTCGACACCGCAAGCGCGTATTTCACCCCCATGAACTCTGCGAACTCGCGCTCCAGCAGGGCGACGGGCGCATCCTCGGGGGCGGTGTAGCGGAACAGGTCGCCGGACTGCAAAAGCCGGTCGATCTCGGCGCGGGCCTCGGCGGGGATCGGCTCGGCGTCGTGCATGTTCGGAAGCATGTTTTCAAAATCCTGAAGTTCGGTTTTCGAAAATGTAAATCAGTTAAGGGTGTGAGGAAAGCCCCAAAGCGTCGCACGCCGCCGGGCAGGCGCCCCGCGACGCGGCGTTTTCCGGCACGGAAAAACGCATCGGTTCCTGTCAAAGGATCCGATACGCCCATCCAATTTATCGGTGTGAAGGCCGGGCTACAGGCCCAGCCGGTCGCGCATCGCGTACCAGCTCATCGCCAGCACCAGCAGCGGCGAGCGGAATGCCGGCCCGCCCGGAAAGGCCGGGCTGGGCAGGGCGGCGAAGGTATCGAACCCCGCCGATTGCCCGCGCACCGCTTCGGCCATCAACTTGCCCGCCTGCACCGCGTTGCCCACCCCGTGCCCGGAATAGCCCGAGGCCGTCAGCACGTTGGGGGCCAGCCGCGCCAGGTGCGGCAGGCGTTTCATGGTGATTGCCAGCGTCCCGCCCCAGGCATGGGTCAGGTCCACGTCCCGCAGGTGCGGAAAGATCTCCAGCATCGGCTTGCGCACCGTTGCGCGGATGTCCGAAGGAAACCTGTACCCATAGCTTTCGCCGCCGCCGAACAGCAGCCGCCCGTCCGGCGACAGCCGGAAATAATTGACGACAAAGCGATCGTCCGACACGGCGATCTCCTCAGCCAGCACCCGCGCGGTGTCTGTCCCCAGGGGCTCCGTCGCCACCACGAAATTGTTGATCGGCATGACCCGCGCCGCCACCTGCCGGTCCAGCCCGCCCAGATAGCCGTTGCAGCCCAGCACCAGGTGATCCGCCACCACGCGCCCGGCCTCGGTCTGCACGGTCACGCTCTTGCCCCGCTGGATGTGATGCACATGGCTGCGTTCGAAGATCCGCGCTCCGGCGCCCTCGGCGGCCCGCGCCAACCCCAGCGCCAGTTTCAGCGGGTTCAGATGCGCCGCGCCCCGGTCCAGCACCCCGCCGCGATAGGCGGGAGAGGGGCAGAGCGCGGCAAAGCCGTCCCGGTCCAGCACCTCCAGCCCATAGCCATAATGCCTTGCCATGTGGTCCGCGTAATCGTGCAACTCGCGCACCGACCCGTCCGAGGACCCGGCCCAGGCGATGCCGTCGCGCAGGTCGCAGTCGATCCCGTGCCGCACCGCCAGGTCCCGCACCAGCGCCTTGGCCTCCTCGCCCAGCTCCCAGAACCGGCGCGCCTCATCGCGCCCCACCATCTTTTCCAGCTTGACCTGGTCCTGCCGCTGACCGCTGCCCAGCTGCCCGCCGTTGCGCCCCGAGGCGCCAAAGCCCACCCGGTGCGCCTCGACCAGCACCACGTCCAGCCCGGCCTCCGCCAGGTGCAGCGCCGCCGACAGGCCGGTGAAGCCGCCCCCCACCACGCAGACATCCGCCCGCACCTCGCCCTTCAGCACCGGGTAAGGCGGCAACTCCGGAGTCACGGCGGCATACCAGCTCTCAGGGTATTCCCCGCGCCGGTCGTTGGAAAACAGCAGGTTCAAGAGACACCTCTTGGCTTCTTCTTGGTGGAAATACCTCGGGGGTATGGGGGCAGAGCCCCCATCCTACCAACCTGCGCGCGCGTCAGCGCGCACCGCCGGATCACACGTTCAACAGCAGGTGCTCGCGCTCCCAGGGAGAGATCACCTGCAGGAATTCCTCGTATTCCGTGCGCTTCACGATGGAATAGACCCGCGCGAACTCCGGTCCCAGCACTTCGTGCAGGGCCTCCGCTCCATCGAAAATGTCCAGCGCCTGGCCCAGGACGCGGGGAATGTCGCCTTCGCCCTCGTAGGCATCGCCGCGGAACTGTTTCGACGGGCGCCGCTCTTCCATCAGTCCCAGGTAGCCGCAGGCCAGCGAGGCGGCGATGCCCAGGTAGGGGTTGCAGTCCATGCCCGCCAGCCGGTTCTCCACCCGGCGCGCCTCCGGCCCCGACAGGGGAATGCGGATGCCCGTGGTGCGGTTGTCGCGTCCCCATTCCAGGTTGATCGGCGCCGCGTGGTCCTTCACGTAGCGGCGATAGCTGTTCACATAGGGCGCCAGCACCGCGATGGCCGAGGGCAGATGCGCCTGCAGCCCGCCGATGAAATGGAAAAACGCATCCGTCTCGCCGCCCTGGGGACCGGAAAACAGGTTCTTGCCGGTTTCCAGGTCAAGTACCGAGTGGTGGATGTGCATGGCGCTGCCCGGCTCGTCGGCGATCGGTTTCGCCATGAAGGTGGCGAAACAGTCGTGCCGCAGCGCCGCCTCGCGGATCAGCCGCTTGAAGTAGAACACCTCGTCCGCCAGCTTGACCGGGCTGCCATGCCGCAGGTTGATTTCCAGCTGGCCGGCGCCGCCTTCCTGGGTGATGCCGTCGATCTCGAACCCTTGTGCCTCGGCGAAATCGTAGATGTCGTCGATCACCGGGCCGAACTCGTCCACCGCGGTCATCGAATAGGCCTGGCGCGCGGCGGCAGGGCGGCCCGAGCGGCCCATCATCGGCTGGATGTCCTTGGCCGGGTCGACATTGCGCGCCACCAGGTAGAATTCCATCTCCGGCGCCACCACCGGCTTCCACCCCTGTTCCTCGTAGAGCTTGACGACCCTTTTCAGGATGTTGCGCGGGGAAAAGGGCACCGGCACGTCGTGCCGGTCATAGGCATCATGGATCACCTGCAGGGTCCAGTCGCCGGTCCAGGGCGCGGCGGTGGCCGTGCTCATGTCGGGTTTCAGGATCATGTCGCGCTCGATGAACCCGTCGTCGCCCGCGGCCTCGCCCCAGTCGCCGGTGATGGTCTGGAAGAAGATCGAATCCGGCAGGTGGAAATACCCCATCCGGGCGAATTTCGACGCCGGCACCGCCTTGCCCCGCGCGATGCCGGGCAGGTCCGAGACGATGCATTCGACCTCGTCCAGGCGGCGCCCCTCCAGGTAGGCGCGGGCCGGTTCGGGCAGGGTTTCGGTCCAGTCTTTCGGGGCGCTCGTGTCCACGGGCTGTCCTTTGCGTTTCAGGCGGCGCGCTGCGGCAGCCGCTTGTGTTTCAGGAAGTAAATCAGGTCGTCGATCAGTTCGGCACTGTCCAGCGGCACATCCAGCCCGGCCTCGGCCTCCTGCAGGATCTGCTCGGGCACCACGCCCGGGCCGCGTTTGTCGATCAGGCCCTTGGTAAAGGCGCGGTCGAACTCGGGGTGGGGCTGCACGGTATAGGCCTTGCCGGGGTACAAGAGGGCGGCATGACGGCAGAAGTCATTGCTGGCCAGTGTCACGCTGCCCTCGGGCGGGTCCGTCACCTGGTCCTGGTGCCAAGCCATGACGGTTTTCGGCCCACGCCCCTCAAATTCGTAGGTCTGTGGCCCCACCGCCCAGCCGCCTGGATACTTGACCGCCGTGCCCCCCAGCGCCTGCGCGATCACCTGATGGCCAAAGCAGATCCCCACCAGCGGCTTGCCCGCCGCGACGATCTGCCGGATGAATTCTTCGAGCGGCGGCAGCCAGGCATGATCCTCGTAGACCCCGTGCCGCGATCCGGTGATCAGCCAGCCGTCGGCGGCCTCCGGTCCCGGCGGGAACTCTCCGTTGACCACGGACCAGGTTTCGAAGGTGAACCCGGCGTGGGACAGGCGTTCCATGAACATCTCCGGGTACTGGCCATGCTCCTGCGCCAGTTCCGGCACCACGATGCCCGTCTGCAAGATACCGATTTTCATGAAACACCCATGTTCTTGGTCCAAAAGCTAGGCGCGCGCCGCGCGCCCTGCAAGATCAGACCGTATCCAGGTAAAGGTCCATCTGTTCGTGCTTGTTCAGCTCGTCCATGTCCCGCAATTCCTGCCGCTTGGTCAGGACAAGGTTGCGGATCAGTTCCTTCGGAAAGATGCGGGGCATCAGCGGGCTGTCGGCAAAGGCCTCGATCGCGCTGCCCCAGTCGCGCGGGATATGCGGCAGGTCCTGGTCGTAGGCGTTGCCGGTGATGCGCGCGGGCGGCTCGGTGGCGTCCTCCATCCCCATCAGCGCCGCGCCCAGGATCGCCGCCAGCGCCAGGTAGGGGTTCACGTCGCCCCCGGCCACGCGATGTTCGATGCGGCGCGCGGCAGGCGGGCCAGAGGGCACGCGCACCGCCGCCGTGCGGTTGTCATAGGCCCAGCAGATCGCTGACGGCGCGTGAGAGCCGGGCACGATGCGTTCATAGCTGTTCAGGTGCGGCGCATAGACCAGCGCGCTGTCCGACAGCGCCGCAAGGCATCCGCCGATGGCATGGCGCAGGGCATCCGTGCCCTCCGGCCCGCCGTTGTCAAAGATGTTCTTGCCGTCCGCGTCCAGCACGCTGAAATGCGCATGCATCCCGTTGCCGGAATAATCCTCGTAGGGCTTGGCCATGAAGCTGGCGGCAAAGCCGTGTTTCCGGGCCAGCCCCTTGACCAGCTGTTTGAACAGCCAGGCGTCGTCAGCGGCCTTCAGCGGGTCCGCCTGGTGCATCAGGTTGACCTCGAACTGGCCGATCCCCGCCTCGGAAATCAGCGTGTCGGCGGGAATGTCCATGACCTCGCAGGCCTCGTAGAGGTCGGTAAAGAAGATGTCGAAGGCATCCAGCGCCCGGATCGACAAGACCTCTGCCGCGTCGCGCCGCTTGCCCGAGCGGGGGCTGATCGGCACCTGCAGGCGCCGGGTGCTGTCGTCGATCAGGTAGAACTCCAGCTCGACCGCCACCACCGGCGTCAGCCCCTTTTCGGCAAAGCGTTTCTGCACGAAGGACAGCGCATGGCGCGGGTCGCCCTCGAAGGGGCGGCCATCCTCGTGGAACATCCAGATCGGCAGCAGGGCTGTCGGCGCCTCCAGCCAGGGCATGGGCACAAAGCCGCGCTCTGTCGGAAACAGGATCGCGTCGCGGTCGCCACTGTCAAAGACCAGCGGGCTGTCGGCGATGTCCTCGCCCCAGATGTCGACGTTCAGCGCCGAAAAGGGAAAGCGCGTGCCGTCCTTGAGCATCTTGACGGCGCTGGGGATGGGCATGCGTTTGCCCCTGGCAACGCCGTTCACGTCACAGGCGGCGGCTCGGATGGTGCGGATTTGAGGGCGGTCGTGCAGCCAGTCGGCGCTGGGGGCGGGCATGGGGATCTCGTGCTTTCAGAATTTGATCAAATTCATAGGCGAGCCCGCGCCTTTGGGCAAGGGGGGCGTTCACGGCGCATCGCGGGAAGGGGTAGCGCGCCCGCTTTGCGGGCAGCTTTCGGGCCGGGTTAACCGTTCCTTGCCGGTTTGTACGTTTTGCCGGAATCGACGTACGTTTTGTACAAAACGT
>NZ_JARAMO010000184.1:0-22969 GCF_028807275.1 Mameliella sp. AT18 | reverse complement strand
CCGGGCAAGGGCCTGTGTTCCTACCCGCATCCCTGGTTGATGCCGGATTTCTGGCAGGTGCCGACGGGGTCGATGGGGATCGGGCCGCTCAGCGCGGTCTACCAGGCCCGGTTCATGCGCTATCTGCAGGCGCGTGGCCTGGCCCGGACCGAGGATCGGCATGCCTGGGGCGTCTTTGGCGACGGCGAGATGGACGAGCCGGAATCCATCGCCGGGCTGACACTGGCCGCGCGGGAACGGCTGGACAACCTGTTCCGCCAGATCGGCATCTACGCCCCCGACGGGCAGTTGTACGATCCCGAGGACAAGGGCGCGATGATGTTCTACAAGGAGGCGGCGAACGGCCAGTTGCTGGAAGAGGGCATCACCGAGGCCGGCGCGATCAGTTCCTGGACCGCTGCCGGGACGGCCTATTCCGTGCATGATACCGAGCTGTTGCCGGTCTACATCTACTATTCGATGTTCGGTTTTCAGCGCGTGGGGGACCTGATCTGGGCGGCGGCCGATCAGCGCACGCGGGGTTTCCTGCTGGGGGCGACGGCGGGGCGGACAACGCTGTCGGGTGCGGGGTTGCAGCACCAGGATGGCTCCAGCCACATGGCGGCGGCGGCGATCCCGAATTGCCGCGCATGGGATCCCAGCTTTGCCTATGAACTGGCGGTCATCATGGATCACGGCATGGCGCGGATGCTGGACGAACAGCGTGACGAGTTCTTCTACATCACCGTGATGAACGAGATCTACGACCAGCCCTCGATGTCCGAGGGGGCGGAGACGGCCATCCTGAAGGGCCTCTACAAGCTGCGCTGCGTCGGGGAAACCGGTCCCCGCGTGCGGCTGGTGGGATCGGGGACGATCCTGGTCGAGGTTCTTGCCGCCGCGGAACTGTTGCAGGACTTCGGCGTCGTGGCAGAGGTTTTCTCGGCCACCTCTTATACCGAACTTGCCCGCGAGGCGATGGAGGTCGCGCGGCGCAACCGCTTCAAGGCGCCCGATCTGCGAGAGACCAGTCACGTCGAAACCTTGCTGGGAGGAGAGGTGCCCGTTGTGGTGGCCAGCGACTACGTCCGGGCCTTTCCCGGCCAGATCGCGCCCTATCTGCGTGCCCCGATGACCCTGCTGGGAACCGACGGCTTTGGACGTTCGGCCAATCGCCAGGCGTTGCGCCGGTTCTTCGAGGTCGACCGGCAGAATATCGCGCTTGCGGCGATCGAGGCGCTGGTGCGTGACGGCGACCTGCCGCCAGAGACCCTGCGCGCGGCGATAAAGGCATGGGACATCGACCCCGAAACACGGGCCCCGTGGAGCTGTTAGCGGGCGGGGGCGGGCAGCCCCTTGGCAAGCGCCAGCTCGACCATGTCGGCGTGGGCGTTGGCCTCATCGCTGGACAGGAAGGCCAGCGCGGGTGGATCGCCCGCGACCATCAGCGCCATGCCGATGCTCCGATCAAGCTTGTCTTCGATCACGAACAGGCCCGAAGCGGCGCCGCGAAAGCGGTGCCGTTCGACAAAGCCGGGCAGGGCCTCCGCCGTTGGCCAGGGCGGCGTGGCGCCTGGCAGCATCAGCGCAAGCGTCGGCACGTCCTTCTGGCGTGCCGGGCGCAGGCTCAGTCCGTCCAGGTCATAGCGGGGCGGGTTGAGCAGGTGCCATTGTTCCGGCGCCATCAGGAAGTCGTGGCAGGGATGAGACCGACCGCTGGCCTGAAAGAACATGCGCCGCGATCCCGGGCAGCGGGCAAAGCCAAGGCGCGCCAGCAGCGACAATGAGGCCGCATTGTCCGTGCGGCAGGTGGCCAGCAGGGGCGGCGCCGGGCGAGAGAACCACTCGGCAAGGGTCAGGCGCAATGCCGCGCTCATGACCCCGCGTCCCTGAAAGGCAGGGTCCAGCCAGTACCACAGGCCCGCGCCCAAGCAGATACAGCCTGCCGCAGCCCCCTGGATCTCGATGATGCGCAGGTGCTCGCCGGGGTGCTGACCGTGTTCCAGCAGCGCCTGTGCCTCGGTGGGGCCGAATGGCTGGGCGACGGCTGCAAGCCAGGGCGCGACGCGCTCGTCCGATAGCTGCCGAACGACCTCGGGGAGGTCGCCCTCGGACATCGGTCTGAGGCAGAACTCCTCTGCCACCAGTCGCGCCGGGAAGTCATGAACTGTCACCGCCCGTCACCCCTGGCCGCAGGCCGCCCGATCAGTCGCGCGGAATGCCATATTGCTTGATCTTGCGGTAAAGCGTCGGTCGAGAGATGCCTAGTTGCTCGGCCACGCGGGTCAGGTTGCCCTTTTCCGCCTGGATGTCGCGCCGGATGGTCATCGCCTCCATGTTTTCGAGGTTTATGGGGGCCTCTTCGACGTCGACGTAATGGCTGAACCCCAGCCCGTCCGCCGGTTCGATGATCTCTGGCGGCAGATCATTCAGGCCGACCTCGGGGCCGGATTTCAGCAGGTAGAGCCGTTCCACGAGGTTGCGCAACTCGCGCACGTTGCCGGGCCAGCGGTATTCTTTCAGCCGGTCCATCACCGCCGGGGCAAAGACCAGCCGGGGGCGAGAGAACCGGTCTGAAAAGACGCTGTTGAAATGGTCGATCAGCAGGGCAACGTCACCGCTGCGCTGGCGCAGGGGCGGCACGTCGATCGCGACGATGCCGATCCGGTAGAAGAGGTCGCGGCGGAACCGCCCCTGTTCGACGTCGCTGCGCAGGTTGCGGTTGGTCATTGCCACAAGCTGGACATTGACCGGGCGGCGCTGGTCGTCGCCGATCCGGTAGACCGCGCGCTGTTCCAGTGCCCGCAGCAGGTAGGGCTGCAATTCCACCGGCATGTCGCCGATCTCGTCCAGGCAAAGCACTCCGCCGTCCGCCTGTTCGAACTTGCCCGGCTTGCCGCCGCGCAGGGCGCCGGTAAAGGCCCCTTCGACATGGCCGAACAGCTCTGCCCCGATCAGTTCCTTGGAGATCGCGGCGCAGTTGACCGTGACATAGGGTGCGTTCTTGCGGTCGATCCGGTTGTGGACCAGCCGCGCAAAGAGTTCTTTGCCGACGCCGGTTTCACCCTGGATCAGCACCGTCACCCCGGCAGAGGCGGCGCGTTCGGCCAGTTCGATGGCTTCCAGCATCTTGGGCGCGTTGCCTACGATCACGATCTCGTCCTCGTCGACATTTGCGCGCGGCTTGATGCGCACGGCGACCGTGTCCTGCGGCCGAATGGCGGTAGAGCGTTTCAGCGACAGGGCCGCACCGCGCAGGCTGCCGTCGAATTCCAGCCGGGTGATGCCGTCTGTTTCGATGTCTCGGGGCAGGGCGGCGCGGATGTCGCCCTCTGTCATGTTGGCGCTCAACGGCAGCAACTGGTGGCCGACCGCGAAATCCGGGCGTGGCAGGTGCAGCCTGTCGTCCAGCCCGCGGCGGAACATGATGCGGCCGACCTTGTCCAGCAACAGGACGCTGGTGTCCGGGCGGCTGGCATCGGAGTTCAGGAAGGTTTCCAGCAGGCGGGTCCGTTCCTCGCGCTGCTGTTCGGCCAGGGCGATCTCGATTTCGCGGGCGGCAGCGACCACCAGCGCGATGTTGTGGCGGCGAAAGATGTCGGGCGGGCCGGACAGGTCCACCACCCCGATCACCGAACGGTCGAACGGGTCAAAGATCGGGACACCGGCGCAGGTCCAGGCCTGCACGCCCTGGCAGAAATGTTCGGCCGCGTGGACATATGTCGGCTTGCCGGTCTTCAGCGCGGTGCCGATGCCGTTGGTGCCGATCACGTCCTCGTTCCAGACGCCGCCGATTTCCAGGTGGATGTTCTGCCCGGCGTCCAGCACATCGTGATCGCCGATGGCGTCGATGATCACGCCGTTGTTGTCGGTCAGGATCAGGATCACCTGCGCCCCGGCCAGGTGCGGTTCAAGCCGGGCAAAGGCGGCGCGGGCGGCCTGTCGCAGGCTGGCGTTGCGGCGGCGCAGCTTTCGCAGTTCCTCGTCGCGTTCGATCTTGCGCGACTGCAACCGCGTCGCATCGACGCCCAGGTTCATGCTGCGTTGCCAGGACTGGACGATCTCGCTGCGCACCTCGCCAGTCTCGGGCTGGCCGGTGACATAGTTTTCCCAGGCGCGCCGGGTTTCTCCTTCCGAGTACTCGGGGAAGAGGCCGGCATCGTCGTTGCCACCTTGCGTGGCCTTGAAATATCTAGGTCGCCCCATCGGTCACTCTGTCAGGGCCGCGCGCTGGTCTGCGGCGGCGGTGAAGGTTTGTCGGTCAGGCAAGCGGCGCCCCTGCGGGCCGGGCGCGAACCGGGCTGGCGATGGCATCGTCGAACATGGCTCCTTTGGCGTCATGTTGATAAGGGCGCCGACTGGCGCCCGTCGTAAAGATGTCCATTTCCACGTCTCCCCGCCCAAAAGATTATCATGTCATAAACATTTTGCATAGCGCCGCCCGGAGGCCCCGGAATGGCGCCCGGCTCGTGGGGGCCAAGTGACACCGAAATGCTGCCGCTGCGTCAAGTCCCCGGATGGTCGGTATCTTCTGTATCGGGGTGTGGGGCGGACCGGGCGTGCCCTCTTGCAAGTGGTTCATGTCAAAGGCCTTGCCCATCGCGCGCGAGGGCCGTTCGCGCCGTGCCGGTCAGAGAGGGAACGGGTCATGGACAGCCATTGCCGGTCCGGCGTTGAGGCTGTCCGGCATGGGATTGCCGACAGGTCGGGAAACGCCGCCGGGCGACTGTGGGAAACCGGCGCAGAAGCGGCCATCTCAGGTGCAACGATTCGCCGCATCGCGGCAGATTCGCCCCTGGTCGCGGATCGGTCGGAGCGGAGTCGAAACAGATTTTTACGATACGTCCCGGACAGTGTAACGAAGCTTTACGACTTTTTGTCCACTCGTCCACTTGTGGCCTAATAACTTGAATTTTCAAAGGTTTTCGTTGCGTCGGAAGTCGCGAAAGGTAGCATGTCGCGACCATGACACGTCTCGCCCAACACCGCCCGACCCTGACCGGCACGCCGCATTTGCCCGGCACCGGAACCTGCTTGACCCGCTCTGAGAGACCTCGTCGACGCGGGTGTCCCAGGTCAATTCATGCGCCCGCCCGAGGGGGCGCCGGGCATCTGGTCCCAGATCGCCGAAAGGTCCGTGGCCAAGCGCCTGTGCGTCTCTGCCATCAGCCTGTCGCGCTTGTCCGCGGGCAGGTCGTCCAGCGCCTGACGGGCCGCGCGCAGGTCGTCCGGGGCGCCGGTCCGGGCGGCCTTGCGGGCGATCTCGATGGTGCTGTCCTGCGGGTCCAGCACCTGGGCCGCGACCTCTGCGAGGGTGGCGAAGAAACGTGTGTCGAAGGGGCTGAGCATTCGGAGGCGACCTCTCTGTTCCGGCTGGGCGGGCACTATAGGGGGCAGGCATGAGCGATCAACGGCGAACCGTCCAAGACATCCTGATGGAGCGTCTGGAGACGATCCAGGGGATCTCCGAGATCACGGCAGAGCACCTTCGGCTGACCCAGAAACAGAGCGGGATGCAGGTTCTGGACATGGCCGAAGACGACGAGAACCCGGGCGTTGCCCGCGAGATGGGGCGCACCGAGGGCGCGCTGGAAACCTGTGAGGAAAAGATCGATGCGCTCGAGCGGCGTCTGGCCGAGCTGGACGAAGAACTCGAGGCCAAGGTCGAAGGAGGAGAGACATGATCGAGACGAAACCACCCCAGGCGCTCAGCCTGTTCGACCTGATCGGCCGGGAATGGACCTTGTCCGCTCCGGTGCGGCAGGTCGGGTTCAACGCCAGCGGCTCTGCCGTGGCCTGCCGTATGGAAGGCGGCGGGCTGGCGCTCTTGCCGATGGCCGATGCGGAACATCCCGAAAAGCGGATCCGGATGGAATTCGACACCGGGCGGACAACCATCCGCCCGCGTGAAAATCCGGTGGCTCCGCCCGTCGGGGCCGAGGTGTCGCTGTCAGAGGCGCCGGGGTTTTGCGCGCTGGGCGAACAGGGGTTTGCCGTCGTCGATCAGGCCGGCGCTCTGACGCGGGTGACGGCGCGGGGACAGGTGGTCAAGCTGGCACAGGCTGGCGCCGGGCCGGTCACGGCACTGTGCGCGGTCCCGAGGCAAGAGGCGATCTGCGTGGCCCGGGGCGGCGCGCTGGCGCTCTTGCGGGCAGAGGATCTTGCGCCCTTGGCGGACTGCGACCTGGGCGAGCCGGTCACGCAACTGGCGGCCTCCGGCGACGGTGTCCTGATCGCCGCGCGATGCGGCGAGCGGATCGTCGTGCTCAAGGCCGAAACGCTGGAGACGCGGGCCGACATCCCCGCGAAAGGCACGCTGGACTGCCTCGCCTGGTCGCCGGACCGCAAGTGGATCGTCGCCGGGTGCCGGGAAACCTCCCTGGTGGTCGTCAATGTCCTGCGCGGCGAGGCGGACGTGATCGAGGGGTTCCCGGCGCCGGTCGGCTCTGCCGCTTTCAGCGACAAGGCCAACGTGCTGGTGGCCTCTGGCGCCTTCCGCGTGGTCGGCTGGCGCTGTCCAGACTTGCCCTTCGGCAAGTACGAAGGCGACCCGATCCACACCGGAAAGCCGGGTCTGACCCTGGTGGACCGTGTCGCCCCCAACCCGACGCGGGACAGCTGTGCCGTGGGGTATGCCAACGGGTTGGTGACGCTTTGCCCGCTAGGCCAGCCGGATGAGCTGATGCTGGTCGAGGGCAAGGGCGCCTCGGTCACGGCGATGGATTGGTCCACCGACGGCCAGCACCTTGCGCTGGGCTTTGCCGATGGCCGCGCGGCCATCCTGACCTTTCCCAAGGTCATGTTCAAGTAACTGACACAAAACGAAAACGGGAGGAAATCATGAAACTCGAACTGTCCAAGGAAGAGCAGAGCAAGGACCGTTATTTCTCGGAGATCGCCAAGATGGCCGAGGAAATGATGGACGAGCATGGCAAGGACTTCGCGATGGGCGCCTTTGTCCTGGCGGCTCGCTGGATTGCCGAGGGCAAGCTCGGCAAGTCCGAGGAAAGCATGCACTGACGCATGCGGCCCTGATCGGGGCTTGGCCTCGCGCCCTAGGGGGCGGGGCCGTGGCTGCCGCACCCGCCGTCATGGCGGCAGACCAGGCAGCCGCGCGGACCCGCCCTAGTGGCGGGTCGCGCCACCGGCCGAAGGGGCGGGGGCGGGTTGTGACAGGCTTTGTATCTGGTTGACGACGATCGCGCTCAGCGGAGCGGCGAGGCCGGCCTGCGGGTCGCTCTCGGGCGGCTCTGTCGCGGCGCGTGTCAGAGCCTCGACCAGGTCCGGCTTGATCAATTGGGCATAGGCACAGAGTTCATGGATCCGGAAGGTCGCGAAATGCAGGCTGTTGTCATTTCCCAGATGGACGCCGGGCTGGCGGTCCGTTCCGGGCATGGCCAGCGCATTGCTGTGAACGGCAGCCCCGAGATTGGCCAGCACGTCCTTGCGCCAGCGCCCGTAATCCGTGTCGGGCGAGTAATCCAGCCCGATTTCATAAAGTTTCTCGGTCAGCGCGCGAAAGGCGCGGCCACCCGCGATGTGGCGGCGCCAGAAGCTGCTGGCCTCCTCGACGGTGCGACAGGCGATGAAACGCGCCGCCAGCTTGCGCCGCACCAGCAGCACCAGCAACATGTCCACGTCTTCCGAGACAGAGCGCGCGATCTGCATTGCGGGCAGCGGCAGATCGGTCAGCGCCAGCATCCTGAGCGCTGTCATCTGTTCGGTCAGCCGCGCGGACAAGGCCGCCAGCCCGTGCCATTGCGCGGGATCGAGGCCCGGCACCCCATGGTCGTATCCACGGCGGGCGGCGGCATGGATCGCTTTCACCCAGATCAGCCCTTGATCGAACAGAAAGACCAGGTCGACCTGCGCGCTGGTCGCGGTGTCGTCGATGCGGGGCAGGGCGCGGAACCCCGGCATCTGCCGGATCGCTCGGCGCCAGGCGTCATCGAAATCCAGCCCGCGCACAGACCACAGCTGGCGCGTGCGCGCCAGCAACTGCGGAGAGAGGCCGGGATAGGACATCTCGGGCGGGGCCGTGCCCAGGGTGGCGATGTCGCCGAAGGGGAATTTCTGGCTCATGTCCGGTGTTTCGCCGTTGCGGTTTGGACCAGTCTAGGCGCGGCCAGGGCTTTGCGGCCAGAAAAAACCACGGATGCCGTGCAAAAGACGGGGCGGGCATGACCCCGGCGCTGGGGCATGTCACGCGGCAGGCGCAGACATTTGTCCTGCATCAGTCGATGGCGCTCTTGCGTTTGACGGCGGCGGAAGTGACTGAGCTTCTGACCCAGGCGGCCGAGGTCAATCCGCACCTGCTGGTGCGCCGGCCAAGGCGGCGCTTTCTTGTCGGTCTTGGCGCCAGTGACGCGTTGGAGGCAACACTGGCAGATGGCGCGTGCAGCCTGATTGCTCATGTACAAACAGAGCTGTCCGACCTCATATCGCGCGGCGGGTTGATGGAGCGGATCATCACCCGGCTGATGGAAGACCTCGAACCCAGCGGATGGATCAATACGGACCTCGGACGGATCGCGCGGGACCTGGGCATTCGTGAAACACTGGTCGAGGCGACGCTGAGGCTGGTGCAGGAACGGGTTTCGCCCACCGGGCTGTTCGCGCGGGATCTGCGCGAGTGCCTGCATCTGCAGCTGGCGGAACGGGGCGAGGTTTCCCCCGAGATGGAGGCGGTCCTGTCGCATCTGGACCTGTTGCAGACCGGGGGTGCGGATGCGCTGGCGGACAAGGTGGGACTGTCTCCCGGGACCGTGGCAGCATGCCTGGCCCGGATCCGCACCTTGGACCCGAAACCTGGCGCCCGGTTCGATGCGGACCCGGCCCTGACACGCGAACCCGACGCGCGCGTGACGCGCGAGGGCGGGGCCTGGAAGGTCCGGTTCAACCGCGACACCGAACCCTCCGTCGAGATCGCCGCCATCCCGCGCGCCGGGGACAACCCCGATCTGGCCGAGGCGCTGAAACAGGCGCGCAGTCTGAAATTCGCGCTGCACCTGCGCCAGTCCGCGACGCGGCAAGTGGTCGAGGCGCTGATCGCCCGCCAGACCGGCTTTCTGGACAGGGGCGACGCGGCACTGCGCCCCCTGACACAGGCCGACCTGGCCGAGGCGACCGGTTTTCACACCAGCACGGTCAGCCGGGTGATGAACGGCTACCTGATCGAGACACCGCAGGGGGTGATCCCCGCGCGGACCCTTTGCCCCGGATCGGTTTCCCGGATCGGCGGGGCACATTGCAAGGCACAGGTCCAGGCCCGAATCCGGGCGCTTGTCCAGGCCGAAGACCCGGCCAGCCCCCTGTCCGACGGTGATCTTGCCCAGCAGCTGCGCCAAGAGGGCATCGCCGTCTCGCGCCGTGTGGCCGCGAAATACCGCCAGGAATGCGGTATCGCCCGTGCTGCGCTGCGGCGTAAATCGGCCTGAAAACACCCATCTTCCCAAGAGCTTGCGCGTCACTCGCCGGAGCGAGTGTAACGCCCCAGTACGGTCGTCCGTAATGTCCAGCGTCCACTGTAACGTACGGGTGTAACACGACGTGACACTGCGGCGGGCTGACGCAGTTTCCCAGGAAACAGACCTGCGGTGCCGAAGAAAAAATCAGAAAATAAAAAGCAGAAAAAGCAGCACCTTGGAGTGATGTTTTGTCTTTTTTGGGCCTGCTGGACCCGGTCTGGAACGCGGCTTGCCTATTGGATTGGCACAACATGACGCCTCGCCCCGTTGGCAGGCGCACAAGAACGAAGGAGTGGAAGCCGCACCGCAGCATTTCCTCGCAGCCGGATACAGGCCGGAGGCGCTGACGGAGACCCGGACTTTCCAACCTTTGCCGTGATCCGTGCCGGACGCTGTGTCGTCCGGCCAATGAACCGGCGACGCCTGTCGCCTGAAACAGCGGTCGGTCTACCGGCCGCAGAGCTTGAAAGGAGGCTCATGGCATGACTTTGACGTTGAACAAAATCACGTCTCAGCGTGGCATTTCGGTCGGGGAGGCCACCAAGAAGATCTCGGATCTCGGGTGGAACCCCACGTATGTCCAGGAGGCCAACACCTTCCCCACGGACTACAAGATCACCAAGGCCCCGCGTGACCCGATGAAACAGGTCCTGCGTTCCTACTTCCCGATGGAAGAGGAAAAGGACAACCGGGTTTACGGCGCGCTCGACGCCGCCCTGCGCGGCGACATGTTCCGCAACGTGGAACCGCGCTGGATCGAGTGGATGAAGCTCTTCCTGGCCATCATCCCCTTCCCGGAAATTTCGGCCGCGCGTTCGATGGCGATGGTTGCACGGCTGTCGCCGGGCGAAGACCTGCGCACCGGCTTTACCATGCAGATGGTCGATGAATTCCGTCACTCCACGATTCAGATGAACCTGAAGAAGTGGTACATGGAGAACTACATCGACCCGGCGGGCTTCGACATCACAGAAGAAGCCTTTGGCAAGTGCTACGCCACCACCATCGGTCGCCAGTTCGGCGAAGGGTTCATCACCGGCGACACCATGACCGCCGCCTGCATGTACCTGACCGTGGTTGCCGAAACCGCCTTCACCAACACGCTCTTCGTGGCCATGCCGTCGGAAGCCGCCCGTAACGGCGACTACGCGCTGCCCACGGTGTTCCTGTCGGTGCAGTCGGACGAAAGCCGGCACATCGGCAACGGCCACTCGCTGCTGATGGCCGCGCTGAAGGAGCCGGAAAACCACCTGCTGCTTGAGCGCGACCTGCGTTACGCCTTCTGGCAGAACCACGCCATCGTGGACGCCGCCATCGGTACCTTCATCGAATACGGCACCACCAACCGCGACAAGGAAAAGGAATCCTACGCGGAGATGTGGCACCGGTGGATCTTTGAAGACTACTACCGGACCTACATGCTGCCGCTCGAGAAGTACGGCGTGAAGGTGCACCACGACGACGTCCAGGAAGCCTGGAAGCGGATCACCGAAAAGAACTACGTCCACAAGGTCGCCCAGTTCTTTGCCGTCGGCTGGCCCGTCAACTTCTGGCGGATCGAAGCCCAGACCGAGAAGGACTTCGAGTGGTTCGAGCACAAGTACCCGGGCTGGTACGCCGAGTTCGGCGAATTCTGGAAGTGGTACGACAAGCTCAGCAAGCCGGGCGAGAAGATTGTCACCTTCAACGAGGACGTGGGCTACGTCTATCCGCACCGCTGCTGGTCGTGCCTGGTGCCTTGCCTGATCCGCGAGGACATGGTCGTCGACGAGATCGACGGGCAGCTGCACACCTTCGCCCACGAACTGGACCGCTGGACCGCCGTCGAGGCCTTCTCGGACGAGTACCAGGGCCGGCCGACCCCGGCGATGGGCAAGTTCTCGGGCAAGCGCGAGTGGGAGTCGATGTACGACGGCTGGGACCTGGCCGACGCCATCAAGGACCTCAACTTCGTCCGCGAAGACGGCGAGACGCTGGTGCCGCAGCCGCACCTGCGGTTCGACGACAAGGACATGTGGAAGCTGGAGCACGTCCGCGGCCACACCCTTGCCTCGCCGCTCAACGCCCTGCGCGGCATGAGCCCGGCAGAGCGTGAGGCCCACATCGCGGAATACCGCGCGGGCTTCACCATCAATCCCTGCAACTGACGCAGAAAAACCGGGAAGGCCGTGCGCGGCCTTCCCCACCAGACCCGGCGCCCGCACGGGGCGTGAGAAGGATCAGGGAGAAGAAAAGATGACGGACGTCCACACAGTCCGACTGGAACCGGTTGGCGTGGAATTCGAGGTCGAGGAGAACGAGACGATCCTCGACGCCGCCTTCCGCCAGGGCATTGCCCTGCCGCACGGTTGCAAGGAAGGACAATGTTCGGCCTGCAAATGCGTCCAGCTGGACGGCGAGACCGAGATGCTGAAATACTCGACCTTCGCGCTCAACGACATGGAAAAGGACAGCGGCCACGTCCTGATGTGCCGCACCCTGGCCTGGAGCGACGTCGAGATCGAACTGCTCAACTACGACGAGGAGGTGCTTTCGAAGTCCATCCCGGTCAAGACGTTCACCGGCAAGATCACCGACTTTGAAAAGCTGACCCACGACATCCGTGGCGTCCAGATCGAACTGGATGCGCCTTTGAAATTCTGGGCGGGCCAATATGTCGACATCACGGTCAGGACCGAAGCGGGGGAGGAGATTACACGTTCGTTCTCCATGGCAAATCCGCCGAGCGAAACCCAAAAACTCTCCTTCATCATCAAGAAATACCCCGACGGACGGTTCTCCAACGAACTCGACGACGGAGGAATCAAGGCCGGGGCCGAAGTCTCCGTCGAGGGACCCTACGGGATGTGCTTCCGACGCGAAGAACGGGAAGGACCGGTAGTGCTGGTGGGCGCGGGGTCCGGCATGTCGCCGGTCTGGTCGATCCTGAACGATCACCTGACCAGCGGCGAGGACCGCCCGGTCTACTTCTTCTACGGTGCGCGGTCGCAATCCGACCTGTTCAAACTGGACGAGATCGGCGCCCTGACCGACGCGCATCCCAGTGTCGAATTCATCCCCGTGCTCAGCCACGAGGAAGAGGGCAATGGCTGGGCCGGTGAGCGCGGCTTTGTCCATGAATGCGTCGACCGCCGGCTCAAGGAGCTGGGGATCGACGGCGAGGGCGACGTCTACGCCTGTGGGCCGCCGCCGATGATCGACGCGCTGACGCCGGTCCTGTTCATGCACGACTTCGATACGGACCGCATCTTCTACGACAAGTTCACGCCCACTTCCGGTTCTTCGGGCCACTGATACCGGCCCGAACGCAAGTGACGCGAACGTAAAACCAGACAAGGGAGGCTACTATGGTAGCAACATCAAGCTCGGTGGGATCCGGGGCAGCAGGCGCGGCCGTCTTCGTCGGCTCGAAAAGCCGCAAGTACAACTACTTTGAACCGCGCGGCAAACGGGCGACCCACTACGAGGACGTCACCGTCGACGTCCAGCCCGATCCCGAACGCTACCTGATCCAGAACTGGATCATCGAATTCGAAGGCGGCAAGGGCGGTGGCGCCTACCGCAAGGACAACACCGCGGCGCTGTCGTCGAACTGGCACGCCTTCCGCGCGCCCGACCAGGAATGGGAACGCACCCACTACCAGCGTCAGGCCAAGATCGAGACGATGGTGCAGAGCGTCATCTCGAACGCCCGCAAGGCCGGCGCGCCCGCGGCCTTCGACAAGGTCTGGACCAAGATCCTGCAAAAGCACCTCGGCGCATGGAAGCACGCCGAATTCGGCCTTGGCACCTCGCTCATGCAGGCGCAGCGCTACGGCTACACCCAGATGATCAACAACGCCACGTTGACCAACTCGTCCTACAAGATGCGCCTGACCCAGGACATCACCCTGTACCTGGCCGAGATCGGCATGGACATCGAGGGCTGGGACGACACGCTGGGCAAGCAGGCCTGGCTGGAAGATCCGATCTGGCAGCCTTGCCGCGAGGCGATCGAGACGATCATGGGCTGCGAGGACTACCTCGAACAGTATTTCGCCATCAACATCGTCTTTGAACCGCTGGTGGGCGAGCTGTTCCGCTCGGGCTTCCTGATGCAGGCGGCGGCGGCGAACAACGACTTCATCACGCCCCCGGTGATTTCGGCGGCAGAGGCCGACTACGAGCGCAACCTCGCGAACACGATCGACCTGATCTACCTGCTGGTCAACGACGAACAGCACGCCGCCCACAACAAGGCGCTGTTCCAGTCCTGGCTGAAAAAGCACGGCGACCTGGCCGACAAGGCTGCCGCCGCACTGCAGCCGATCTGGTCGCAGCCGCATTCCAAACCCGTCTCCTTCGAGGATGTGAAGGCCGTCTCGCAGGAGCGCATCGGCCAGATCCTCGGGGAACTCGGCCTCAGCCGCTAATCGCAACACAAGAAGGAAAAGACTTATGTCAAACGTAGCGCGTGACGCGACAAAACAGAACATCTTCAAGTCGATGAAGGACATCGACCTGAGCTCGCGCGAGGTCTCGCACCAGTGCGGCGTCACCATGAACGACAGCGTCGAGGCCCGCGCCATCGCCGAGTTCATGGAAGAGCACGATCCCAATGTCACGATCACCTACAACCCGGCGACCATCCGGATCGACGGCGAAGGCAAGCTGGTCTTCAAGATGAGCGAGATCACCGAGTTTCTGGGCCGCGAGATGACCGCCGAGACTTTCGAGGTCAACACCTCGACCCACTACGGCCGCATGGTCCGGGTCGATGACGACACCGTCATCCTCTTCGGCGACATGAACGAGGTCATGGAATACATCTAAGGGCTTTGCCCTGATCGGGGGCCGGGCGCGGTCCGGCCCCCTGACACCCAGCCAATCCGACAGAATTCCAGGGAGGATCTCATGTACAAGACACCGGACGGCAAGGAAATCTTCGTTCTCGATGGCCACACCCATTTCTGGGACGGCAGCCCCGAGAACCAGGCCAACGTGCATGGCAAGCAGTTCATAGAGTGTTTCTACGCCTATCACACCAACCTCAGCCCGCAGGAAGAGCTGTGGGAAAAGTCGCGGTTCGAGAAGTACTCCGAGGACGACATCTATCGCGACCTCTTTGTCGACGGGCCGAATGATATGGCGGTCATCCAGACCACCGTGCTGAAGGACTTCTACAAGAACGGTTTCGGCTGCCTCGAACGCTCGACCGAGATGGCCAAGCGTCACCCCGAACGGTTCATCGTCAACGGCAGCTTCGACCCGCGCGATGGCGAGAAGGCGCTGGAATACATCCACTGGATGAAGGAAAACTTCGATATCCAGGGCGTGAAGATGTACACGGCGGAATGGAACGGCGACAGCAAGGGCTGGGCGCTGAATGATCCGTCCGCCTACAAGTGCTTCGAGCTGTGCGAGAAACTGGGCATCAAGAACATCCACGTCCACAAGGGCCCGACCATCATCCCGCTGTCCAAGGACGCGTTCAACGTCGACGACGTCGATTATGCGGCCACCGACTTCCAGAACCTGAACTGGATCGTCGAACACTGCGGGTTGCCGCGCCTGGACGATTTCTGCTGGATCGCCGTGCAGGAAACCAACGTCTACGCCGGCCTTGCCGTTGCGCTGCCCTTCATCCATGCCCGCCCGCGCTATTTCGCCGAGGTCATGGCGGAACTGCTGTTCTGGGTCGGCGAGGACAAGATCCTGTTCGGCTCGGACTACGCGATCTGGACGCCCAAGTGGCTGGTCGAGAAGTTCTGGAACTTCCAGATCCCCGACGACATCGCCGAGGAACGCGGCGTGCAGCTGACCGACGAGATCAAGGAAAAGATCCTGGGTCTGAACGCGGCGCGGCTTTACGGCATCGACGTCGAGGCCAAGAAGCGGCAGCTGGCCGGCGCCCCGGTGCAGATCGCGGCGGAGTGAAACCATGCTGACGGACATCATCAAGGCCGATCTCGAGTGCGAGCTCTGGGAAAGCCTTGAGGCGGTGACCGATCCGGAGCTCGACGAACCCATCACCGACATGGGCTTCGTCGAGCGTGCCGAGGTCATCGGCTCCAAGCGCGTCGAGGTCGAGTTTCGCCTGCCGACCTACTGGTGCTCGCCCAACTTTGCCTTCCTCATGGCCTTTGGCATCCGCGCAGAGGTCTGCGCGCTGCCCTGGGTGCAGGAGGTGCAGGTCACGCTGAACGACCATTGTTTTGGCGACGAGGTCAACGAAGGCGTGAACAGCGGCAAGCCGTTCGAAGAGGTCTTTGCGCAGTACTGCGACGGGGCCAACCTGGCCGAGGTGGTCGACACTTTCCGTGCCAAGGCCTTTGACCGGCGGCAGGAAGTCATGCTGCTGGCGCTGCAGGCCCAGGGGATGACCGAGGCGGAGATCGTCTCGCTGACGCTGGCTGGCTTCGACCGGATCACCATGCACGGTGAAGAGGAAGAGCGGCAGAAGCCGCGTTATCGTGACCTGCTGCTTGACCAGGGATTGGCGGAAAACCCGGAGGATCTGGCTTTTCCGACCTGGGAAGGGCAGGCCATCGAGGCGCAGGAACTGGCGACGCATCTGGTGCGGCTGAAAGGCACGCGGATCAACATGGAATTCAACGGCGCGTTGTGCCGTGGACTGGCATCGACCCGGTACAAGGAGGTCGAGATCGGCCCCGAGGGACCGACGCTGGTGGATTTCATCGCGGGCCGCGTACCGCCGCGAGAGGATCACGCCACCCGGCGCTGACCAACTGAAGAACCAAGAGAAATCAGGGAGACGCCCACGGACCCCCGTGCGGCGAAGGAGGAAGACATGGCCAAATTGCTTGTACACGGAAAATTCGCTCGCAAGGCGCTGGCACGCGGTGTCGCACGGTTGGCGGCGGCGGTGGAACCGACGTTGGGGCCCAAGGGTCTGAACGCGATGGTGGATCGCCCCGTGGGCACCCCGCTGATCACCCGTGACGGCGTGTCGATCGCGTCGGAGATCGAGCTGACCGACCGTTTCGAGAACATGGGCGCGCAAGTGGTGCGCGAGGTCTCGATGCAGACAAACGAGGTAGCCGGTGACGGCACCACCACCGCCATAGTGCTGGCCAACGCGCTGATCCAGAAGGGCGTTGCGCTGACGGACAACGGCGTCAAGCCGGTCGATCTGTGCAAGGGCATCGACATGGCGGTCAGCCGCATCGTGGCAGAGATCGACGAGACCTCGCGCGATTGCGAGGACCACCCCGAGTACCTGGAGGCCGTGGCGCGCGTGTCCGCCACCGATCCCGAGCTTGGCAACCTGGTGGCCGAAGCCTGGCGCCGGGTGGGCCGCGAAGGTGTCATCTCGGCCGATTTCGGCGTCACCATCGACACCACGATGGAAGTCATGGAAGGCATGTCCTTCGAGCGCGGCTACATCTCGCACCACATGGTCACCGACCGTGAACACATGGAGGCGGTGCTGCGCAACCCGCTGATCCTGATGACGGATCAGAAGATCCTGCAGCCTTCGGTGCTGGACAAGGCAATCGAGATCGCCGAGGGCGAAGGCCGTCCGCTGGCCATCATCGCCGAGGAGATCGCGCCCGAGGTGGTCATCCGCCTGCTGGAAAACGGCGGCGCGGGCAAGTTCCTGATCGTGCACCCGCCGGAATACGGCCACTGGCGCACCGCCATGATGGACGACCTGGCCATCATCACCGGCGGCGAGGTGCTGTCGCGCGACCTGGGCAAGAAGCTGGAGAACGTGACCCTGGCGCAGCTGGGCGGGGCAGAGATGGTGCGCTCGACCTCCTCGTCGACCAGTGTCCTTCGGGGCGAAGGCGATCACGACGCCGTTGTCGCCCGCCGCAACCAGGTGCAGCGCATGTACGAGGTGGCCCCGCCCAACATCGAGCAGGACAAGCTGCGCGAGCGGCTGGCCAAGCTCTCGGGCGGCAGCGCGATCATCTACGCGGGCGGCTTCACCCCGGTCGAGCAGAAACGCAAGATCCAGCTGATCGAGGACGCGCTCTGTGCTGTGCGCGCGGCGGCCGAGGACGGCGTTGTCGCCGGGGGCGGCACGGCCCTGGCGCAGGCGGCGCCGGTTCTGGAAAACCTCTCGGCCATCGGGGACATCGGCAAGGGGATCGAGCTGGTCCGGTCCGTCCTGACGCAGCCCGTTCGGCGCATCGCGGCGAACGCGGGGGCAGATCCCGAAACCGTGGCCGATACGGTGACCGGCGGCGCGAAGGGCCACGGCTACAACGCGGCCACCGGAGCCTTCGGCGACATGTACGAAGACGGGATCATCGACCCTGCGCGCGTGCCGGCCTCGGCGCTGGTTAACGCGGCCTCCGTCGCGACCCTGATCCTGACCACCGAGACCCTGGTGGGCGATCTGGACGAAGGCGAGGCCGACCCGACCGAGGGCCCGGCCCTGGGCGGCGGTGCCGAATTGCTGGGCCGTCCGTAACCCCGTCACGCGGCGCGACGGGCCGGACCCGCCGCGCCGCCTCATCCCTCAGATCAGGAGACAAGACCATGAAGGCTGCAAGACTGTACGAATACGACCCCGCGATGAACGTGGAGCTGAAGATTGAAGACGTTCCTCCCCCCACAATCACAGCCCCCAACGAGGTGGTCGTCAAGGTCGGTGCGGCGGGTCTCTGCCGGACCGACCTCCATATCATCGAAGGTGTCTGGAAGGACATCATGGACACCCAGGGCAGCCTGTTGCCCTATGTCATGGGCCACGAAAACGCCGGCTGGGTCGAGGACGTGGGCAGCGCCGTGACCTCGGTCAAACCGGGCGACGCGGTGATCTGCCACCCCTTCCAGAGCTGCGGCATCTGCCTGAACTGCCGTTACGGTCATGACATGTACTGCGATCACGGCACCTTTCCGGGGCTGGGGATCGACGGCGGGTTCGCCGAGTACTTCAAGACCTCGGAAAGCTCTCTGATCAAGCTGAACACCGGCATCACGCCCTTGTCCGTCGCGCCGATGGCCGATGCGGGCATTACCGCCTATCGGGCGGCGAAAAAGGCCGCGCGCCTGTCCTATCCCGGATCGTGGACAGTGCTGCTGGGCATCGGCGGACTGGGCCATATCGCGCTGCAATGCCTCAAGCACATCAGTGGTGGTCGTGTGATCGCGGTGGACCGCGAACCGGCGGCTCAGAAACTGGCCAAGGACCTGGGCGCCGATGTGGTGCTGGACGGCGGTCCCGACCTGATCGAACAGGTCAAGGACATCACCGGCGGCGGCGCCCATGTGGTGATCGACTTTGTCGGCGAGCTGGGCGTCGAGAACATCTGCTGGAAGCTGCTCCGCCAGGGCGGCGAGCTGATCATGGTCGGCTATGGCGGCAAGATCGAGATCCCGACGCTGGATCTGGTAGCCAACGAAATCAAGATCGGCGGCAGCCTGGTGGGTGACTACATCGAGCTGGTCGAACTGATGGAGTTGAACGCCGACGGCAAGGTGATGATGCACCAGACCGAATACAAGCTGGCGAACATCAACCAGGCCATCGACGACTTCAAGAACCGCCGCTTTACCGGGCGCGGTGTGATCGTTCCCTGAGGTTACTCCCCGACCGCCTTTCCCGGCGCCGTAAGGCGCGGGGTGGGGCGGTCCTGCCCTGCGGCGTCCTCCCCACGGCCACGCCGCAGAGCCCCTTATACCCAAATACCGAGGACAGACATGGCCAAGGCAATTCATTCCATGATCCGCGTGCTGGACGCGGACCGCTCTATCGCCTTTTACCGCGAGGCATTCGGGCTGGAGGTGGCACAGCGCGTCGATTTCGAGGGGTTCTCGCTGATCTACCTGTCCAACGACGAGTCCGGTTTCGAACTGGAACTGACCGTCAACGCGGGCGCAACCGACACCTATGACCTGGGCAATGGCTATGGCCACCTGGCTTTCAGCGTCGAGGACGTCGATGCCGAGCACGCACGGTTCACGGCGGCCGGTCTTTCGCCGCGCAAGCTGGTCAGCTTCGATTACGACGGCAAGCCCTTCGCCCGCTTCTTTTTCGTGGCCGATCCCGACGGCTACCAGATCGAAGTGCTTCAGCGCGGCGGCCGTTTCCAGTGACCCGCATCCAAGGAGGAGGAGAGACCATGTCCAACACAATGAAAACCCTGACACGCCGCCAGTTGCTGTCGCAAAGCGCGGCGCTCGGCGCCAGCTTTGCCATCGGCGCGGGCTTTGTCGCTGGTCGGGCAGAGGCCGAGAACTGGGCGATGGAGGTGGACCACCTGGCGCCCGGTACAATGGCGGTGCTGATCCAGATGGCGCGGGACATCTACCCGCACGACCAGGTGGCGGATCGGTTCTACGCCTTGGCGGTCAAGGGCTACGACACCGCCGAGGCCGCCCCGGCCATCGAGGCCGGTGTCGCCATGCTAAACGAGGCGGCGCGCGAAACCGGGCATGCCGGCTACCTCGATATCGGCTGGGAACGCGACCGCGTCGCGGTGCTGCGCGGCATCGAGGACAGCGCCTTTTTCCAGCAGGTCCGGGGCGGCCTGGTGACCGGGCTTTATAACCAGAAGGCCGTCTGGCCGATCTTCGGCTACGAGGGCGAGAGCTACTCCGAAGGCGGTTACCTGTATCGCGGTTTCGACGACATCAACTGGCTTTGAGGGGGCAAGAGCAATGACTGCACCATTTGACCTGACCGACGACGGGGTCGTCGTCATCATCGGGACCGGCGCGGGCGGCGGTGTCCTGGCCAACGAACTGGCCCAGAAGGGCGTATCCGTCGTGGCGCTGGAAGCGGGCGGACGCTACCTGCCGGACGATTACATCAACGACGAGTGGGACAGCTTTGGCCAGCTGGCCTGGACCGATCCGCGCACGACTTCCGGCGACTGGCGGGTGGCCAAGGATTTCAGCGGCTTGCCCGCATGGATCGTCAAGGCGGTCGGCGGCACCACGACCCATTGGGCGGGGGCCAGCCTGCGGTTCCAGGACCATGAGTGGAAGGCAAAAACCACCTATGGCGAGGTCGCGGGCGCCAACCTGCTGGACTGGCCGATCGACCCGCGCGAGATGGACGACTATTACACCAAGGCCGAGGACAAGCTGGGCGTGACCCGCACCAATGGTCGCGCGGGCCTGCCGGGCAACAACAACTTCAAGGTCTTCGAAAAGGGCGCGCGGGCACTGGGCTACGAAGAGGTCCACACCGGGCGCATGGCGATCAACTCGGCCGACAACGACGGCCGCATGGCCTGCCAGCAGACCGGGTTCTGTTTCCAGGGCTGCAAGTGGGGCGCCAAGTGGTCGGCGGCCTATACCGACATCCCGCGCGGCGAGGCGACCGGCAACCTCGAAGTGCGCGAGAATTGCCACGCCGCGCGCATCCTGCACGATGCGGACGGCAAGGTGACAGGGGTCGAGTATTTCGACGCGGATGGCAACCTTCAGCTGCAGAAGGCGCGGGTGGTCTGCGTCGCGGGCAACTCCTTCGAAAGCCCGCGGCTGCTGCTGAACTCGGCCTCGTCGATCTTCCCGGACGGGCTGGCCAACAGCTCGGGGCAGGTGGGGCGCAACTACATGCGCCACACCACCGGGTCGGTCTACGCCGTCTTCGACCAGCCGGTGCGCATGTGGCGGGGCACAACGATGGCGGGGATCATCCAGGATGAGGCCCGGCACGATCCCTCGCGCGGGTTCGTCGGCGGGTACGAGCTGGAGACGCTGGCGCTGGGCCTGCCCTTCATGGCGGCCTTCCTCGATCCGGGCGCCTGGGGACGCGAGTTCACCACTGCGCTGGACCACTACGAGAACATGGCCGGCATGTGGATCGTGGGCGAGGACATGCCGCAGGAAACCAACCGCGTGACCCTGAACAGCGATGTGAAGGACGCGCATGGCCTGCCGGTGGTCAACGTGCATTTCGACGACCACCCCAACGACATCGCCATGCGCGACCATGCCTACAAGCAGGGCATGGCGATCTATGATGCGGTGGGCGCGACGCGGGTCTTCCCGACGCCGCCCTATCCGTCGACGCACAACCTGGGCACCAACCGCATGTCGGCAAATGCGCAGGACGGGGTCGTCAACGCGCATGGCCAGTCGCATGACATCGCCAATCTCTTTGTCTCTGACGGCAGCCAGTTCACCACCGGCGCGGCGGAAAACCCGACCCTGACCATCGTGGCGCTGGCGATCCGACAGGCGGATTTCATCGCCGCAGAGATGAGCCGACAGAACATCTGATCACGCTTTCGGCGGCCCGCCGCGTGTGGGTCGCCCCCAGGTCCCCCGGATCGCGGGGGCAAGAAACCAACAGAATTCCGAACGAGGGAGACAATGATGGACGGAAACGACATGCGTCAGGCGGGGCAGTGCCCCGTGATGCACGGGGCAACCAACGTGGCGGGGACCGGAAACAGGGAATGGTGGCCGAACCAGCTCAACCTGGCGATCCTGCACCAGCATCAGCCCGTGGCCGATCCGGCGCCCGAGGGCTTTGACTATGCCGAGGCGTTCAAGGCCCTGGATCTGGACGCGGTCAAGGCGGACCTGACCGCGCTGATGACCGACAGCAAGGACTGGTGGCCCGCTGACTACGGTCACTACGGTCCGTTCTTCATACGCATGGCCTGGCACAGCGCGGGCACCTATCGCACCGCGGACGGGCGCGGCGGTGCCTCGACCGGGACACAGCGATTTGCGCCGCTGAACTCCTGGCCCGACAACGGCAACCTGGACAAGGCGCGCCGCCTGCTGTGGCCGATCAAGGAGAAATACGGCAACGCCATTTCCTGGGCCGACCTGATGATCCTGGCCGGAAACGTCGCCATCGAAAGCATGGGCGGCCGCACCTTCGGCTTCGCCGGCGGGCGTGAGGATGTCTGGGCGCCCGAAGAGGACATTTTCTGGGGGACGGAAACCGAATGGCTGGGCGACCGGCGCTATTCCGGCGACCGCGACCTGGCCAACCCGCTGGCCGCCGTGCAGATGGGCCTGATCTACGTCAACCCCGAAGGGCCGAACGGCAACCCCGATCCGCTCGCCTCGGGCCGCGACATCCGCGAGACGTTCGGCCGGATGGCGATGAACGACGAGGAAACCGTGGCGCTGGTCGCGGGCGGGCATACGTTTGGCAAGGCACATGGCGCGGGGGATCCGGCACTTGTGGGCGCCGAGCCGGAGGCCGCCGCCCTGCAGGAAATGGGCTTTGGCTGGAAGAACGCGCACAAGAGCGGCAAGGGCGTGGACACCACGACCTCGGGTATCGAGGGACCCTGGACGGCGAACCCGACGCAATGGGACAATGGCTATTTCGACGTGCTCTTCGGCTACGACTGGGAGCTGACGAAAAGCCCGGCAGGTGCCCATATCTGGCACGCCAAGGGGCTGGCGGACGAGGATCACGCCCCGCAGGTCGATGCCTCTGTCGCCAAGGTGCCGGTCATGATGACCACCGCCGACATGGCCATGCGCATGGACCCGATCTATGGCCCGATCTCGAAGCGGTTCCACGAGAACCCGGATGAATTCGCCGAGGCCTTTGCCCGGGCCTGGTTCAAGCTGACCCACCGCGACATGGG
>NZ_JARAMO010000183.1:0-1486 GCF_028807275.1 Mameliella sp. AT18 | reverse complement strand
GGGGAGCGCGAGGGGCTGGCCCCTCGCATCCCACGGCAACCAGATCGCCGGAGGCCTCTCATCCGAAAACGACATGGCTTTTGTCGCCGAGACACTTGCACATCCTGCCGCAACGCAGCATCCTGTCGACGGGCAGGCGATGGCGTCGCCATTTTTCAGCCCCTCAACCGTCCTGAACGCCGGGACCTTGCTTTGCCAGCGCGGTAGAGGAAGGCCCCGCCGCGCCTCAGGAGGGTTTCATGGAACGTCCCCAACACTATCGTTTTCACCAGGGTCAAAAGTGCCTGCCGTTCGCGCCCGAGGAATACGAGGCCCGGCTTGCCGGTCTGCGCGCCGCACTGGCCGAGGCCGGGCTCGATGCCGCCATATTCACCTCGATGCACAACATCGCCTACTACTCGGGCTTTCTCTACTGCAGCTTCGGGCGCCCCTACGGCCTTGTCGTGACGCAATCAGAAAGCGTGACCATCAGCGCCGGGATCGACGCCGCCCAGCCCTGGCGGCGCTGCCACGGCGACAACATCACCTATACCGACTGGGAGAGGAACAACTACTGGCGCGCCATCGCCTCGGTCACCGGCACCGGCAAGGCGCTGGGTTATGAAGGCGATCACATGACCCTGGCGCAAAAGGCGCTGATGGACAGCTTCCTTGCCCCCGCCAGCACCAGCGACATCGCCCCCGCCACCATGCGCCAGCGGATGCACAAGTCCCCGGCCGAGATCGCCCTGATCCGCCACGGCGCCCAGGTGGCCGATGTCGGCGGCTACGCGATCCGCGACGCGATCCGCGAAGGTACGCGCGAGATCGACGTGGCCATGGCGGGCCGCGACGCGATGGAGCTGGAGATCGCCAGACGGTTCCCCGAGGCCGAGTACCGCGACACCTGGGTCTGGTTCCAGTCCGGGATCAACACCGACGGGGCGCACAACCCGGTCACGGGTCGGGTGCTGGAACGCGGCGATATCCTCTCGCTCAACACTTTCCCGATGATCTCGGGCTATTACACCGCGCTGGAACGCACGCTTTTCGTGGGCGAGGTCGACACCGCCAGCCTCGAGGTCTGGGAGGCCAATGTCGGCGCGCATGAATACGGCATGAGCCTGCTCAAGCCGGGTGTCTCCTGCGCCGAGGTGACCCGCAAGATCAACGCCTTCTTCGCCGAGCGCGACCTGCTGCAATACCGGACCTTCGGCTACGGCCACTCCTTCGGCGTGCTGTCGCACTACTATGGGCGCGAGGCGGGTCTGGAACTGCGCGAGGACATCGACACGGTGCTGGAACCGGGCATGGTGATCTCGATGGAACCGATGCTGACGATCCCCGAGGGTCAGCCCGGCGCCGGCGGATACCGCGAGCATGACATCCTGGTCGTCACCGAGGACGGCGCCGAGAACATCACAGGCTACCCCTACGGACCCGGCTTCAACGTGGTGGGCTGAACCGCCCGCCATGCGACCCCGTCCCGGGCTTGCCCCGGGACCTC